>NZ_JAFCTX010000014.1:0-108953 GCF_049896245.1 Cypionkella sp. TWP1-2-1b2
GCTGCGAAGCTCCATAGGATGTGATTTGCCCATCTCGATCCCCTATATCTGGAAAGATCAGGGAATCAGAAACCGTCCAAGATGGGAAGCCTGAATCATATGAACGGCGACTTGCTCTAGCAAAGCGTTAACCCAAACGCGCGAGACTACATCCACGGTACAGGGAGGAGTCCCGATGACCGTAAAGAGCAAGTCGCCCCGGCCCGCCTGCATAGCTTCCAGCGGATCGGACCGGTGCCGCGTGGCCGGGGCGCGATCTTTGGATTGCTCTTTTGAAAATACTCAACTGCGACCTGCCCGCGGCGCTCGGCATCCCAGCCCTCCCGCGGCAGCGCCGCCGAGTGGGGGCTCGATGCCCCCCGAGGCGGCACCCCGGCTCAGATCACCGCAGGGCTTGCAGGATCTCAAGGCTCGGATAGCCATCCGGCACCAGCCCATGCCCGCGTTGGAAGGCTTTTACCGCCGCGACTGTCAGCGGCCCGATTTTGCCATCGGCGGTGCCGGCATAGACGCCTGCGGTCAGCAGCAGCGATTGCATTTCGCGACGCTCCTCCAGCGTAAGGGCGCGCAGATCGCGGGGCCATGTGGCTTTGAACGGCGCGCCGCCTGCGATGCGGTCAGCAAGATGGCCGACGGCAATCACATAAGCATCGGCTTTGTTATAGGCCTCAATCGCGGCAAAATTGTCGTAGACCAGAAACGCCGGACCACGCGCGCCTGCGGGCAACAGCAGCGAGGCCCAGCCTGTCGCAGGCAGGCGCGTTGCATCGGGCCGCGTCACGCCCATCTCAGCCCAGGTGCTTAGCGGTTTTTGCGTGCGATCCCCGGCCAAGCTGTAGTCAAAGCCTGCGGGCAAATGCACTTCATCGCCCCAGCGTTCGCCCGCTTTCCAGCCTGCGTTGGCGAGGTAAGCGGCGGTCGAGGCCAAGGCATCGCTTGGATCATCGCTCCAGACATCGGGCTTGCCAGTGCCGCCAAACTTTACCGCCAGTTTCAGATAGGATGAAGGCATGAACTGGGTATGCCCCATCGCCCCGGCCCAAGACCCGAGCATTGCGGCGGGTTTGACCACGCCGGATTGCAAGATTTGCAGGGCGGCAATCAACTCACCCTCAAAGAACGCCCCGCGCCTTGTGTCATAGGCAAGCGTCGCCAAAGCACTGGGCGTGTCGATGTCACCGCGCACCAAACCATAAGCAGATTCCAAGCCCCAGATCGCCAGAACCACATGCTTGTCAACGCCATAGCGGGCTTCGATCTGATCCAGTAGCGGGCCATGCGCCTTCAAAGCCTTCTGCCCCGCCACAATGCGATCTTCCGACACCGCTTTGTCGAGATAATCCCAGATTGTCTTGGTGAACTCATCCTGCTTGCGGTCGCGCTCGATCACCGCTGGCAGAAAATGCACCCCGGCCATCGCCTGATCAAACGTCGCCGCAGAAATCCCCGCCGCCAGTGCGCGGCCCCGAAACCCGGCAATCCATGCCTGCAATCCGGCCTCCGAACCATTCTCGATCACGTCGGTTGCCCCTGCACTTGGCACTGCATCCAAAGACTCCTCCGTCATATCCTGCGCAGCGGCACCGCTCGCGGCCAAAGCAAGCGCCAGCACGGCAAGGCGGAGATATCGGATCAACGGGGCACCTGTTTTGCGTGACCGCCAGAGTACTGGCGGCCACGGCGGGCGCAAGCACCCATTAAGCCGCGATGCGGGCATCGGCGCGCAGATCATCCCGCAGTGCCAGCAATTCCTGCATCAGGCTGGCATTCTGCCGCTCCACCCGACGCAGGTTGTCCTGCATTTCCTCAATGGTGCGGTTGCCGGTGTTTTGCAGCAAAAACACCATCAGAAAGGTTGAAATCGTGGTGCCGGTGTTGATGATCAGCTGCCAGGTATCCGAGTAATCGAACAGCGGCCCGGTGACAGCCCAAAGCGCCACGACGAGAAATGCCGCCATAAAGGCATAGGGGCTGCCGAGCCCGGCGGAAATCCATTCGGACAGGATTTCAAAGCGGTTGGTGAGGTAAGTTTTCATAATGATCTCCTTCAGACAGCCGCTTCCGGCCGTCCGTCAAAGGATCACATGATCCCCCGAGGAATGGGCCCGAAACGGCAAATGCGGTCGACTGCGACTTGACATGGGGTTGAGGTTCCTGGGTTTCACAACGCAAACGGTTGCAGGGCGGGCGTAGACCCGCGCGCGTGCCGGGTCAATTCACAAAAGCTTGCGCTTTGGCGATTTATTGAAGCGGCGGGAAGGTTTACCGCCGCTTGCGCAGGATCTTGCGTTTGGTCGCAGTGTCCTTCGCCGCGAACTTACCCGGCTTGCGCGGCTGCGAACGCCCCGGTTTCGCCCGCCCCGTCGGCAGGGTTGCGCCGTCGATGTTCAGAAGGTCGAGTACAATCCCCCCGGTCATCGGTGTGGCTTCTGCCAAGCGCACCGTGACGCGCAGACCGATGCCGATTTCCACGCCGCTATCCGAGCCGATCAGCATCTGCCGATCCTGATCGTAATGGAAATACTCGCGCCCGACCGAGCGGATCGGCACCAGCCCATCCGCGCCGGTTTCGTCCAGCTTCACGAACAGCCCAAACCGCTGCACGCCAGAAATCCGGCCCGCAAATTCATTGCCGACCCGTTCCGACAGAAACGCCGCAAGGTAGCGGTCATTGGTGTCACGTTCAGCCACCATCGAGCGGCGTTCAGTGTCCGAAATCAGCTTCGCGGTTTCATCGAGATTTTCCACATCCCAAGCCGACAGCCCGTCATCGCCCCAAGCGTGGCCCGCGATCAAGGCGCGATGCACGATCAGATCGGAATAGCGCCGGATCGGTGAGGTGAAATGCGCGTAATTCCGCAACGCGAGGCCAAAATGCCCGAAATTCACCGCGTTATAATAGGCCTGCGTCATCGAGCGCAGGGTCGAGATATTCATCAACTCGTCAAATTCAGTGCCCTGCGCCTGCGCCAGCAATCGGTTGAGATGCTGGGTTTTCAGCACCTGGCCCTTTGCGAGGGTAAAGCCCGACGCCTCGGCCACCTCACGCAGACTTTCCAGCTTGTCCGGCGAGGGTTCTTCATGCACCCGGAACAACAAGGGCCGTTTCAGCCCGACCAATTCCTCAGCCGCCGACACATTGGCGAGGATCATACATTCCTCGATCAGCTTATGCGCATCGAACCGGGCCTTGAAGGCGACCGAGATCACCTTGCCTTCGTCCGAGAGTTCAATCTTGCGCTCTGGCAGTTCCAGATCCAAAGGCCCGCGCAATGCCCGTGCCTTTTTCAGCGCGTCATAGGCGGCGTAAAGCGTGGTCAGCACCGGTAACAGCGGTTCAGTCACCGCATCGGGGTTGCCGTCAATCGCATCCTGCACCTGCCCGTAATGCAGAGAGCCTTGCGAGCGCATCAGCCCGCGCACAAAGCGGTGGCTCAGCTTTTGCCCATGCGCGTCGATCCGCATCTGCACTGCCAGACACGCCCGATCCACATGCTCGTGCAAGGAACACAAATCGCCCGACAGCACATCCGGCAGCATCGGCACCACGCGGTCGGGGAAATAGGTCGAGTTGCCGCGCTTGCGGGCTTCCCGGTCCAAAGCGGAATTCGGGCGGACATAATAGGCGACATCGGCGATAGCAACCCAGATGTAAAAACCGCCGCCGTTTTTCGGATCGGGATCGGCCTCGGCATAAACCGCATCGTCGCGATCGCGGGCGTCAATCGGGTCGATGGTCAGCAGCGGCAGGCCACGCAGGTCTTCGCGTTTGCCCAAGGGCGCGGGTTGTGCCGCATCGGCCTCGGCAATCACCGCATCGGGGAATTGATCGGGGATGCCGTGCTGGTGGATCGCGATCAGGCTGACCGCGCGCGGGCCATTCGGGTCGCCCAATCGCGCCGTAATCCGCGCTTGCGGCAGGCCAAGCCGCTTTGGGCCGACCTGTTCCGCCTCAACCAACTCACCATCCCGCGCATCAAACGTATGATCGCGCGCGACTTTCCACTCCTTATCGACGCCTTTATCGACCGGAATAATCCGCCCACCCTCGGCATTAGAACGGAAAACCCCCAGCAGTTTCAGCGGGTTCGAGCCCAAAGCCCGGATCAAACGCGCCTGATAGCCGTAATCCTGCCCACCCACGGGCGTCAGCCGCGCGAGGATCTTCATCCCCCCCGCCAAAGCCACATCGCCCTTTTGCGGCAGGATCAGAATACGCGGCGGGGTATCGCCTGCGTCCGCCTCCAACGGCTGCGCAAACAGATCGCCGTTGCTGTCGGGCGGCAGCACCAGCAGCACCGACACCGGCGGTAGAGCACCCGGTTCGCGGTAGCTGCGCGCCTTTTTCTCGATGCCGCCCTCGGCCTCAAGCTCTTTCAGCATCCGCTTCAGATCAATCCGCGCATCGCCTTTGATGCCAAACGCCTTGGCAAGATCGCGCTTTCCGGTCAGGCCGGGGTTCTCGGTGATCCACTGACGGATCTGGTCTTTTGTGGGCAAGGTGTTCATCCCTTGCCCCTAGCATGAGATCGTCCGCGCCGAAAGACCACCCTTACACCGCAGCCCGCGCTCCGGCAGCTTTACCCGCCCAGCGCCCGGTTGCGGCCACGCCTGTCAGCAAATAGCCCCCGGTCGGAGCCTCCCAGTCCAGCATCTCACCACACACGAACATGCCGGGGATGGCTTTCAACTCAAGGCCATCCGTCACCGCCGATTGCGTCACACCACCCGCCACCGAAATCGCCTCATCCAAAGGCCGCGGCCCGATCAGCTTCATCGGCAGCGATTTCACCGCGGCGACAGTCTCCAGCCCGCGGCCAAATTCCATCACCAACCCGACAGCCGCAGGAGAAAGCCCCAACTTGCGCAGACGGTTCGCCAAGGTTTCCCCCGGTTTCATCCGCGAAAGTCGCGCGGCAATCTCATCGCCCGACACATCCGCCATCAAATCCAGCCGCAAGGCCGCGCCTTCGCGCAGCGCCCGAGACACCGCATAAACCCCGCCGCCCTCGATCCCCCGTGCCGAGATCACAAACTCCCCCCGCTCGCGCGCGTCGCCGACCAGAAGCGCCGCCCCTTTGATCGCGGTGCCGAAAAACTTGTGCATATGCGGCGTCCAATCCACCGCAAACCCCATATTCGCGGGCTGCCACGGCGCAATATCCACACCCTTCGCCGCCAGCCACGGCACCCAAGCCGCATCCGACCCCAATCGCGCCCAGGACGCGCCACCCAAGGCCAGAACCGTCACCTCTGGCCGCAGCACTTCCGCCCCCTCAGGCGTCTCAAAAGCCAAGCCATCACCATCAAACCCAGCCCAGCGCCAGCGCGACCGCAGTTCCACCCCCGCGCCCTCCAGCCGCTTCAACCAAGCCCGCAGCACGGGCGAGGCCTTCATCGAGCGCGGAAATACCCTGCCTGTGGAGCCGGTAAACACCTCTTGCCCCAAAGCCCGCGCCCAGATGATCATCTCACGCGGGCCAAATTCCGCCAGCATCGGGCGCAGCCATTCGCTGCGATATTCGGCGATAAAGCTGCTACGATCCTCGTCCTTGGTGATGTTCAACCCCGATTTACCAGCCATCAGAAACTTGCGCGCCGGGCTGGGCTTGGCCTCGCAGACCACCACCTTGTGCCCCGCCCGCGCGAGTTCTTCCGCCGCCATCAGGCCCGCAGGGCCCGCACCGATTACCAAAGCATCCATCAGATCATTCCCTTGGGCATCACGCCCTTAATTTCCGTATTCTTTATTTCAACGACACGGTGCGGGTAAGGCATCTCGATCTGCGCCGCCTTCAAGGCGTTCCAGATCGCGAACAACACTACTGAGCCGTATTTGTTCTTGCCGTCATCAACGCCATTGACCCAATATTCCACCGCGAAATCGACGCTGCTTTCGCCGAAGGCCCGCAGTTCGCAATCTGGGCCATCGGGTTGCTGCAAGACAAAGTCCAACGCCGCAACAGCCGCCTCAATCACCGCAGGCACCTTATTGATATCGGTGTCATACCCCACCGAGAACAAAGCCTCATAACGGTTGGCACTGCCCGCGTCCGAGTAATTCACCACCCGCGTGGTGACAAAATGCTCGTTCGGCACCACGATCCATTTGCCGTCAAAGGTTTCCAACACACAGGCCCGCGCCGTCATCTTGACGATGGTGCCCTTCTCGCCGCCGTCGAGTTCAACATAATCGCCCACCGTGGTCTGGCCTTCAATCAGCAGGATGATGCCAGAGACAAAGTTCGCCGCGATCTGCTGCAGGCCCAGCCCAATGCCGACACCCAACGCACCGCCCAGCAAGGCCACGGCGGTCAGATCAATCCCCATGATGCTCATCAGCAGCAGGAAGGCGGCGCCGAAAATCGCAACTTCCGTCGCCTTCACCGCCAATTCGCGGGTGGCGGGTCGCAGTTCCTCCTGCTTTTTGATGTAATCGGCGGATTGGCGGTTCGACCACGACCCCAGCCAGAACAACAACCCACCCGCAATCAGACCCCGGATCAGCGCCATCACCGAAAACCGGATATTGCCCAACGCGATGATGGTTTCTTCCAAGCGCAGCGCGATATCATCCAGCAGACCCACCGCATAAAGCGCCGTGACGGGCACCAGCACATATTTGCCCAGCAGTTTCAGGAACGGATCGCGCAGCACCTGTTGCACGAACAACCGCGCCGCCAGAAAGAAAAACACCCGTTTGCCGAGCGCGATCACATCGCCCGAACCGAACAGCGAGCGGGTGACTTCCTCACCCGCCGCCGTAAAGCCATAAGCCAGCAAAGGCATCAGCAGCGGCAAAAACCGCAGAGCAAAGCGCAGGGTGGTGGCGACCGCTGTGTCTTTGTCACCGGGGTTCAGCATCCGCCGGGCCAACGGCGCGATACGGCGCGCGGCATAGACCGCCGCGAACACCGCCAACGCCAACAGCGCAAACTGCGACCATGCCGCGGGCGACAGCAGCCAGCCTTGGGCGACCTCGCTTGCCTGATTAAGCCAGCCCATCAGCCTGGTGACGAATTCCGACTGCTTTTCCATCCCAAGGCCCCCGCTTTATTGCCCCTGCAGTGTCAAAGAAACTTGGGTAAAACAAGCCTGCCTGAACGTAGCATTGATGTGTAGCCATTCCGCCGCGACCTGCTCCGCAGCGACCTGCTGTACAGACGATTTCTGCGCAGAAATCGTCACGGAATTCGCGCGAATTCCGCCTGCGCCATCAGCCGTTTGATCGCTGCCGCATGGCCGGGAATGGCCGCCAGCACATCGGCGGCCAAGGCGCGGGCGGTGGGCAGCAGATCAGCGGGGGCGACAATGCGGTCGATCAAGCCCCAAGCCAGCGCCTCCTCTGCCGCAATCTTCGCGCCCGCCATCAGGATCATCTTCGCCCGCGCGGGGCCGATCAGCGCCACCAGCCGCGCGGGGTCGGCGGGTTGCGGCAGATAGCCCAAGCGCATCACCGGATAGAAAAATGTCGCCCCCGGCACACCAAGCCGCAGATCGCAGGCCAAAGTCATGCCCATCGCCCCCCCGGCCAGAGTGCCATTCAGCGCGGCAATCGTCAGCCCCGGCAGGCTGACGATGCGGTTTGACAGCACATCCCAAATCGGATCGGTGGCAAGGCCAGCCTTGGCCTCGTCCAGATCAGCGCCAGCCGAGAACACACGGGCCTCCCCCGTCAAGATCAGCACCTGCGGCGGATCATCGAGTGCTGCCAGCAGATCCACAAGCATCGCGCGGCTGAGCGCATTGGCCTTCTCTGGCCGCTGCAGGGTCAGCACCAGCAACCCGCCCTCACGCACCACGCCAATCATGCGATCAATCCGACCGCGCGGCGCACAGCCTCATCGCGCAAAGACACATCGCGGCCCAAATAGGCATCCGCCCCTGGCCCACACATCCAGACCAGACACTTAGCTGGCCAATCCGCCGGGATATGCACCGCGAAATCCAACTGGCTGACAGGATTGACGCCGCTCGCCTTGATCTTCACCTGCATCTCGGTCGCAACCGTCCCCGGTGACATCCCCAGCACCCGAATACCATGTGTGGCTTCCTCCAGATGCGCCACCCGTGTCAGCATCAACGCGGCCGCCTTGCTGGCACAATAGCCACCCCAGCCCTCCATCGGGTTCACCGCAGCGCCGGACGAAACGGTAATAATTGTCCCCGCGCCCTGCGCCTTCATCAACGGCAAAGCCGCGCGCATGCCGTGGAACACGCCTTTCAGGTTGATATCAATCGCATCCGAGAACGCCTCAACCCCAGCATCCGCCAGCCGGGCAATCGGCTCGATCACGCCCGCGTTGTTCATCAGCACATCCAGCCGCCCAAAGCGCGCCACCACCGCCGCCAAAGCCGCTGCCACATCGCCCGCATCCGCCACATCGCAGCGCCGCGCCATCGCCTGCGGGCCGATCTCGGCGGCCAAAGCGGTGATCTCGGCCTCTGACCGCGCGAGCAGTGCCACCGAGGCCCCCGCGCCCGCGAACGCCCGCGCCGCCGCTGCCCCTATACCCCGGCTCGCCCCCGTGATCACCACAACCCTACCCTGCATCACAGCCTCCTTCACGCCCACATGACAATTCCGTTTAGCCAAAACTGCCGCTTACGGAAAGCCTTGACCCTGCCAGCACTTAGACGGATGCTTATTGGCAGTATTTCCAACGGAAAGGCTTCATTATGAAACACTGGAAACTCGCAAGCAGCACCGCCGTATTGGCGCTTTTGACCGGAACCGGCGCATTCGCCGATGTAACCCCCGAAGAAGTTTGGCAAAACTGGCAGGACATGAGCACCTCGGCGGGCCAGACCGTTACCTCGACCAGCGCCGAGCGCGATGGCGACACTCTGGTCGTCTCGGGCGTGACGATCAGCTACGAGAAAGACGGCACCTCGTTCACCAGCGCGATTGACCAGATTGATTTTGCTGACAACGGTGATGGCAGCGTCGATGTGACCAGTTCGGACAGCTATCAGATGGCGCTGAAAATTCCGGCGTCCGCCGAGATTGAAGGCGATATGCCAAGCGATCTGAAGATCACCGTGACTCAGCCCGAGATGGTGGTGACCGCCAGCGGCACGGTTGATGCGCTCAGCTACGAGTTCGAAGGCCCCAGCGTCACCGCCAAATTTGAGCCGGGCGATACCGCCGCCGCCGCACAGGGCAGCTTCGAGGTCGCTTTGACCGATTTGTCCGGCAAGTATCTGGTCGAAGGCGATGGCGAGGCTAAGAAGATCACCTCGGATTTCGCCGCGAAAAGTGTCAAGATCAGCGGTTCCGGCAAAGATGCCGCCGCGAAATCGGATGCGACTTTTAGTGCCACCATCGCCGATGTCGCGGGCAATACCAACGGCAACTTCCTTGGCGCGGCAGAGATGGTCGATATGGCCAAAGCGCTGCAAAGCGGCTTTGCGGTCAACGGCAATTTCAGCCATGGCGCGATGACTGTCGATCTGGCCGTCACCGAAGACGGCAAACCGACCAAAATCACCGGAGCCTCCGAAGGCGGTGACATGTCGGTGGCGATGGATGCCACCCATCTGCAATTCGGCGCGGGCGGCAAGGCGCTGAACCTGACGATTGCCAGCGCCGATATCCCGTTCCCCGAGCTGAAACTCGGCTACAAGGAAGCCGCGTTCAACCTGTTGATGCCAGTGGGCAAAACCGACGCCCCTGCCGATTTCGCGATGCTGACCAAGTTGGTGGGCTTCACAGTTTCGGATGAGGTCTGGGGCATGTTCGACCCAGCAGGCAGCCTGCCGCACGATCCGGCCACGGTGATCATCGACACCAAAGGCAAAGTGACCATGACAACCGATCTGTTCGACGAGGCCGCGATGGCCGCGTTGGGCGACGCCCCTCCCGGTGATCTGAACGCGCTGGATGTGACCGAACTGAAAGCCTCGGTGGCGGGTGCCGAGCTGACGGGCGCGGGTGCATTCACCTTTGACAACACCGACAAAACCACCTTTCCCGGCGTGCCTTTGCCGACCGGCAAGATGGATTTGAAGCTGACCGGCGGCAACACCCTGCTGGATAAGCTGGTGGCGATGGGGCTTCTGCCGCAAGATCAGGCGATGGGCTTCAAGATGATGGTGTCGATGTTCGCCAATTCGGCGGCGGACAAAGACGAGATGACCTCGACGCTGGAGTTCAAGGACAAAGGCTTTTACGCCAACGGCCAGAAGCTGCAGTAAGCCAAGAATACCGAAAACGCTAAAGCCGCCCCTCTCGGGCGGCTTTTTCTTTGAACCGAAAGAAAACTCTGCGGGGCAGAGTTTTCCGGTTCATTGCTCATAAGCCGCAAGGCGTTGAGCAAGGGGTCGGGTCCCACAAACCATCGCCTGCCAATCTGGCCGCGCCTGACTGGCTGGCGCGGCAACGCGCCTGCCATGGGCAGGCAGGCGCGGCCAGATTTGTCTGCTGCCAAATCTGGCAAGACCCCAGAAATTGAGCAGAACACCCCAAAAGATTAACAAATCCTTAAATGCACCACCACAACACACTGATATAACACAACCTTTTTTGGTCCCGAGTTGGGACCACCCCCTACAACCGTCGCAAACAATTCTGCGACAGATACAAATCATCCGCCGCCGGATCGAACGGGATGCCCGCATAATCCAGATTGCCCGTCACCGCAGGCCGCGCAATCGCTTGCGGCGCGGGGGTTGGCACCGTCGCCGATGTCAGCGCGTTGCCCGTGGTGTCGATCACCCCGCCCACCACCAGCCGGGTGGTGAAGCTCATGTTCTCAATCCGCCCGCCCACCGCACTGCCCAGCAGATTGAACCCCGCCGAGACCGCAGCCTGCTGCAACGCCTGCTTCGGCGTCTTGCCCTCGACCAATGATTGCGCGCCCTGCACCCCACCTTGCAGGCCTGATCCAACAAACATCAACTGGATCTGCTCAGACCGCATCAACGCCGGATTGCCGCCCGCAATCCCCACCATGCCCACGATAAACGTCCCCGACCCATTGATCACCGCCGCCCCGACATTGCCGGTATCCTGATAGGTCGCCGTCCCCCGCAACACCGACCCCGCCCCCAGCACGCCAAACGCCGCCCCCCCCCGACAAAAGCCCCGCCCCCACCACCAGAATCGTCGCCGAAGTATCGCGGGTGAACTGTGCCACCGCCAAGGCTGTCTCCCAGCCCTCGACATTGTTGGAAATGCTTTCCGAGGATTGCCGCGTCGCGCGCCTGCGCATCGCCTCTACCGCGCTAAAATCACTGCGCCCGCGCCCGATCATCCCAAGCAGGTTCGACCGCATCCCGCCCGGATCGCGCGACAACCGCTCCGCCGCATCCAGATAAAACGTGTTGGTTTCCTGATCGACATCCGCCCGCAGCCCATTCCAATCGGTTTCAAACAGATAGGTCGTCGGCAGCAGAAAGCCGTTCTCCACCGAGGTGATCTGCGAGCGCGCCTTGATCTTTTCCGCCCGCAACGCCGCGCGCAGCATCAAATAAACGCCCTCTTTATTGACGCCCCAGCGCTGGCCTTGGCCGTCCACCACAACCGTCCACGGCATTGTGAAATCCCTATATGAAAAAAACTTGATGGCCTAAAACGGCCTTACGTCTTGAACTCTGTGCAGAAAGCATGACTTTGAGCCGCAACGAAGTCAAATCCCTTAAGGATGCCGCATGTCCCGTCTTGCCTCGCTGACTGAAGCCCTCCTCCACGCCGCCAAACAGGCCGGAGCAGAAGCCGCCGACGCGATGGCGCTCTCCGGCACCTCGCAATCCATCGACATCCGCGCCGGGGCTTTAGAACAAGCCGAACGCTCCGAAGCCATCGAGATCGGCCTTCGCGTGTTGATCGGGGGCCGCCAGGCCTGTGTATCGGCATCCGACACCTCCCCCGCCACCCTTGCGCGGCTGGCCGAACGCGCCGTAGCAATGGCCCGCGAAGCCCCAAATGACCCCTACGCGGGCCTCGCCGCGCCCGATCAAATCGCCAAACACTGGGATCTCGCCGCGCTGCAACTGGTGGAAGACGCGCCAGAACCCTCTGCAGCCCACTTGGAGTCCCTCGCCCGCGAAGCCGAAGCAGCCTCAATGGCAACCCCCGGCATCACCCAAGTTGAAGCCTCTGCCGGATACGGTCGCCGCCAAGTCCACCTTGCCGCCTCCAACGGTTTCGCAGGCGGCTATGAACGCTCATCGCACTCCGTCTCCGCCGTCGCCTTCACTGGCTCCGGCACCGCGATGGAGCGTGACTACGCAGGCGAAGGCCGCATCTTCGCCGCCGACATGCCCTCCGCCATCAGCATCGGCACTTTGGCGTCAGAGCGCGCCCTCGCCCGCGCAGGCGCGACAAAGCCGAAAACCGGCACCTACCCGGTGATCTTCGACGAACGCGTCGCCTCCTCGCTGATCGGCCACCTGACCTCTGCCATCAACGGCGCCGCCATAGCCCGCGGATCGTCTTGGCTGCTCAACGGTTTAGGCACCCAAGTCCTACCCGCACATCTTTCGCTGATCGAAGACCCACTCCGCCCCCGTATCGGCGGATCGCGCCCGTTCGACGGTGAAGGCCTGCCCTCCAACCGCCGGATGGTGGTCGAAAACGGCATCCTGCTGGGCTGGACCCTAGACCTCGCCACCGCCCGCCAACTCGGGCTTGCAAGCACCGGAAACGCCGCGCGCGGCACATCCGCGCCGCCCACCCCCTCCAGCTCCAACCTAGATCTCACCCAAGGCGAAGCTTCCCGCGCCGACCTGATCCGCGATATGGGCACCGGTCTGCTGATCACTTCAATGATCGGCTCCACCATCAACCCCACCACCGGCGACTATTCCCGCGGAGCCTCCGGCTTCTGGGTGGAAAACGGCGAAATCCTGTATCCGGTCAACGAATGCACCATCGCCGGAAACCTGCGCGATATGCTCAAACGCATCATCCCCGCCAACGACGTCCGCGCGCATCTGTCCACCCGCGTCCCCAGCCTGCTTGTTGAAGGCATGATCCTTGCCGGAGCGTAAACGTGCCAGCGCGTGATCTCGCCCTGCTGACCGAGGCTGCCCGCGCCGCAGGCGAAGTCGCGCTGCGCTACTGGAAAAACGCACCGAAAGCTTGGGACAAAGCCGATGCCAGCCCAGTGACCGAGGCCGATCTGGCCTGCAATGACCTGATCATGGGCATCCTGCGCCGTGCCCGCCCGCACTATGGCTGGCTGTCGGAAGAAACCCCGGATGATACCGCACGACTTGATACCGAATATCAGTTCCTAATTGATCCGATCGACGGCACCCGAGCATTTATCGCCGGAGAGAAGCACTTCTCGCACTCGCTCGCCGTCGCCCGTAACGGCGAGATCACCGCCGCTGTGGTCTATCTGCCCGCGCTGGACAGGCTCTACACCGCGACCAAAGAAGGCCCTGCGCTGCGCGACGGCCAACCCATTCTATGCAGCCAGAAGTCACTGACAGATGCGCCTAACATCCTCACTTCAAAGCACTCTCTAGACCCCGAGCACTGGCGCACGACGCCGCCCGAGTTCCAGCGCAGCTTCCGCGCTTCGCTGGCCTATCGGTTGTGCTTGGTGGCAGATGGCAGCTTTGACGGTATGATCACCTTCATGGATGCGTGGGAATGGGACATCGCCGCAGGCAGTCTGATTGCCGCGCGGGCGGGCGCGACTGTCAGCGACAAATACGGCCAACCGCTGCGCTTCAACGCCCCCGGCGCGCAATCGGCGGGCACTTTCGCCTGCAATCCGGCGCTGCACAACGACTTGATGCCGCTGGTAAAACAATAGGGCCGCCCGAAGGCAGCCCTATGTGAATCATCATTCGCAATTATATGAACCGACGTCCAGATTACTTTTTCTTCGGCGGCACGAACCGCTTCGAAGTATCCTTGGCATCCAGTTTCGGCCCCGCAGGCTTGGCGAAAGCGGGCTTGCCAAACGACTTGCCTTCTGACCCATGCGATTTGGAACCAAAGGCTTTACCCGGTTTGCCATCCGCCCCACCATGCGACTTAAACCCAGCCGATTTCGGCGCATAAGCGGGCTTGTCTCCGCGCGGCGCATAAGGTTTTGCGCCTTCCGCACGCGGCGCATAGGGCTTGCGATCACCATCTTCACGCTTGGCATAAGGCTTAGCCCCCTCAGCACGCGGCGCGTAAGGCTTGCGTTCACTATCCGCACGCGGGGCATAGGCGGGCTTGTCGCCGCGGGGCGCGTAGGGCTTGCGGTCGCCATCTTCACGCTTGGCGTAGGGTTTCGCACCCTCGGCACGCGGCGCGTTCGGCTTGCGCTCACCATCGGCGCGCGGCGCATAGGCGGGTTTGTCACCACGCGGTGCATAAGGTTTCGCACCTTCAGCGCGCGGGGCGTAAGGCTTGGCTTCACGCGCCGCATAAGGCTTGGCATCGCTATCTTCGCGCTTGGCATAGGGCTTCGGCGCGCGCGGACGCGGCGCTTCTGCCGGAGCAGCCTCAGACCCCTTGATCGGATCATAACCATCCGCCGCCGCTTCCTCGACCAAACGTGAAGGCTTCGGCACATAGGGTGCCTTCTCACGCTTCTCGTAGGCTGGTTTTTCCGAACGCTCAGCCCGTTCGGCACGCGCCGGGCGCTCTGCCCGATCCCGCCCAGGCGCGCGTGGGCTGCGTTCCGGGCGATCCATCGAAGGCTCGCCTTCCATCCGCTCCATGACAACGCCGTTTTCCAGCTCCAGCGTCAAACCAAACCGGCTGGCCAAAGCTTCAGCGATTTGCACATAGGTGATGTCTTCCTGCACGCGGATCGCCCCAATGCCATCCTTGGTGATCGACCCTGCGTCACAGATTTTCGGCAACAGCCAACGCGCTTCGGCACGGCCAGCGCGACCAACCGACAACGTATACCAAACCGAGGCACCAAATTCGCTGCGTTCGCGCGGCGGCGCTGCTTCGCGGGCTTCGCGCACCGGGCCGGTCTGATCCGACAGAACTTCCGGAGCCGAACGGCCCGACCGCCATGCCTGAACGTAAGCCGCCGCGATCTGTTCGGGACCAAAGCGTTCAATCAACTGCATCGCCATGCCCATCTCATCGGTCAGGTTCTGACCAAACACCGGGTTTTCAAAGATCCGCATATCGTCTTTTTGCTGCACGTCGTCCGCAGATGGGGCCGAACCCCATTCCGCCACAACCTTCGCGCCCTGCAACAAACGCTGGGCTTTCTTGAACTCTGACGGGGCCACGATCAGGGCTGAGACGCCCTTCGATCCAGCGCGCCCGGTCCGCCCCGAACGGTGCAGCAGCGTTTCAGAATTCGACGGCAAATCAGCGTGAATGACCAGTTCCAGCCCCGGCAAGTCGATACCGCGCGCGGCCACATCGGTCGCGATACAGACATTCGCGCGACCATTGCGCAAAGCGGTCAAAGCGTTGGTGCGCTCTTGCTGGCTCAACTCGCCCGACAAAGCCACCACTTTGAAGCCACGATTGCCCATCCGCGCCATCAGATGATTGACGTTCACGCGGGTCTTGCAAAACACGATCGCAGCCTTGGCCTCATAGAACCGCAGCATGTTGAAAATCGCATGTTCGCGGTCGCGCACCGCCACCGACAGCGCGCGGTATTCGATATCGACGTGCTGCTTGGCCTCACCCTGCGCGGCAATCCGCAAGGCATTGACCTGAAAGTCTTCCGCCAGCTTGGCGATCTCTTTCGGCACGGTGGCCGAGAACATCAACGTGCGGCGATCTTCCGGTGCAGCTGCAAGGATATATTCCAGATCCTCGCGGAAGCCGAGATCGAGCATCTCATCGGCTTCATCCAGCACGGCGGCGCGCAGGCCCGACAGGTTCAGCGACTTGCGGTCGATATGGTCGCGCAAGCGGCCCGGCGTGCCGACCACGATATGCGCGCCGCGATCCAGCACGCGCTTTTCGGTGCGGTAATCCATTCCACCCACGCAGGTGGCAATCACAGCGCCCGCCGAAGCGTAAAGCCATTCCAACTCGCGCGCCACTTGCAGCGCCAATTCGCGGGTCGGTGCGATCACCAGGGCCAGCGGATTATCGGCATACAAAAGCTTGTCCATGCCGCCCAGAATCTGATCCGCAATCGCGATCCCGAAGGCGACGGTCTTGCCCGAACCGGTTTGCGCCGAGACCAGCACATCACGGCCCTGCGCATCCGGTTGCAGCATCGCGGTCTGCACGGCGGTCAAGGTTTCATAGCCCTTAGCCGTCAAAGCCGCAGCCAAAGGCGCGGCAATCACTTGATCAATCATGTCTTTTCCTGATGGGGGATGGCCTTGGCCATGCCCGTGAAGTCCCTAAAAAACGGCACCTCATTCCCCATCGCAAGCCAGCCTCCCTGCCGCCTGCCCCGGAATCCTCGGGCCGAAGCGCGTCGATACAGCGAATCGCGTGGAATGTATAGCGAAACCAATGCTCCTCAAGCCTCACGGCTTTCCTCGCTTGGTGCCGCGTCATCCAAAGCGAAGAAAGCGGTTACGCTTGATGAGCGCCCGCTCAGATCATCTTGATGGTATCTTTGCCCACCGCCAACATATACCCCCGCCGCGCAATCGTCTTCACCAACAACTCGCTGACCATCTGATTGCCCAAAGCATCGCGCAACCGCTTCACCCGCGTCGCCCCCGCCGCTTCGTCACAATCGGCAGCATTGCGGCCCGAGATCACGCCCTCAATCTGCGCGCCGGTCAGCACGTCATCATCCATCCGCGCCTCGGCCAAGACACTCAAAGTCTCAATCGCCGCCTCGGTCAGCGCGAATTCCATGTCGTTGATATAGACCGCCCGCGCTTCCCGGCTGATCACCAAAGTGCTGACCTGAATCCCCGAACGCTGGATCGCCGAAATCCGTCGATTGAGCGCGATGATCGTCACCAGAAACACCAGTGCGGCCACCATCAGCGCGGTGGCAAATACCAGCAGCACGAAGATGACGCTTCGATAACTGGTCAACACCTCGGAAAACGAAGTCCCCGACTGTGCCAAAATCTCCAAAAGTTTAATCTCGGCCCCGGTGTTGAGATCATTATTCTCGACAAACAACCGCTCTACCCGCGCGTTGAACGCATTGGCATCCGGCAGGGTCAGAAACAGAAACACCGCAGCGCCCAGCAGAATCACCACAATCGCCGCGATCCCGCCCGCAACCACCCGGTTGCCAGCCTTCAGCACATCAGTAGCGGAGGAAGTACTCTCCTGCACTGGCTTTCCTTTCACCCAAACCTTCGGGGCCGAAGGTGGACAATACGTTCAGCAAAGTCCAGCCACCCGCCGCCAGCCTCGGCTTAAGTTCGCTTTTTGCAGCGCCCTTGTTTCCACAAGCCCCATCGGAAACCTGCGCCACGCCGTAATGCAGCCGCAACGGGCTGTCCTGCTTGGCCTTGTAATCGGCGTAACATTCAGCGCTTACAGGCAGCGCCACGCCAAAAGCCAAAATTGCCGCAAGTAACAGGCGCATGATCTGCACTCCCTAAATCGTTACCTGCACCTTGGGCATAACCGCGCAGCTATTCAATATCGAAGCGGGTTTACGGCGCTGCTATCGCCTATCAGCCGACGGATATTGCTTGGCCAGACGTTGAACGATCAATCTCAGGCATCGGCTTCACGCCAGAGGCCCACCCAACACATCCCATCAGATGGAGGTCATCATGTCCAACACGTCCTACGCATCCGAGACCCTCGCCGAAACCATCCACGCCCTGCGCGACACCCGGCACACCCCAATGTTCACCCTGAAATGCCAGGCGAATATCCTGATCGTGCTGTTGATGGCGGTAGCACTTTTGGCCGCCACCTCAATGCCTTCGCATGCCGAAAAGCACGGCAACGACCTTGCCAAGATCATCGCAGGCGCTTTGGTGATCGGCCTGATCGCCAAGACCATCGACGACAACAAGGATCGCCACAAACCGCAGCCCCACATACCGCAGCCGCAACCCTACCCCGAGCCGGTCTATGAGCCCCGCGTGCCCTCGGTCTGCGCCATCAGCATCGACAGCAATTCCGGCGATGCGGTGACGATGTATTCCGAGCGTTGCCTTGACCGTGAAGGCTTCAACTATCGCCTGCCGAATTGCGCCCGCGACATTCGAATCTACGGGGAGCGCGACCGGGTCTATTCCGCCCAATGCCTGCGCGATGCGGGCTTCCGCTTGGACCGTTAACTATTCGCATCCGGGCCGCACCCCGATCCCTTTAGCGGCCCGATCCTTGGGGGCGGAGGCACGAGCAGCTCCGCCCCCCTTTTTTACCACCCTCTTTTTGCCAGCCTCTTTTTTCGCCCGCCATTTCGCGCTACGCGAAACATATGCAAAAACTCTCCGCCCATTTCGACTATGAGTCCGCCGCCCATGCCCTTGGCCACCGCCATATCGCCGGCGTCGACGAGGTGGGCCGAGGCCCGCTCGCAGGCCCGGTCACCGCCGCCGCCGTGATCCTTGACCCCAACAACATCCCCGCCGGTCTGGCCGATTCCAAAGCCCTGACCGCCGCGAGGCGCGAGGCGCTTTACGATGCCATCCTGACATCAGCCCAGTGCTGCATCGCCCACGCATCGGTCGAGGAAATCGACCAACTCAACATCCTGCGCGCCAGCCATCTGGCAATGGAGCGCGCCGTCGCGGGTCTTGGCATTGCGCCCGACCATATCCTGATCGACGGCAACCTGATTCCGGCAAACCTCAAGGATCGCGCGCAAGCCATCATCAAGGGCGATGCCAAATCACTTTCCATCGCCGCCGCCTCGATCATCGCCAAAGTGGCGCGCGATCGCATCATGGTGGATTTGGCGCAACAATACCCCGGCTACGGCTGGGAGTCGAATGCCGGATACCCGACAAAGTTGCATCAGTCAGCACTCCTAAATCTTGGGGTCACGCCTGCGCATAGACGTTCGTTCAAACCTATCCACAAGATGTTGTATCAAGACAAATCTGTAACCCCTTGATTCAATAAAGAATTTGACGAGTTATCCACAATGACTCATTCTCTGCATCAACAAACGGTGAATAACACCGAGGGCAGAGGCAGAATATGGCGACGAAAAGCAAACCGGCGGTGGATCATATCCTTCCGCTGAACCAAATCCTTGATGGCGACTGTATCGAGCGGATGAATGCGCTTCCGGCAGGGTCAATAGACCTGATCTTCGCCGACCCCCCCTACAACTTGCAGTTGAAAGGCGATCTGCATCGCCCGGATAACTCCAAGGTCGATGCGGTGGATGATCACTGGGACCAGTTTTCCAGCTTCGCCGCCTATGACAAATTCACTCGAGAGTGGTTGGCAGCCGCAAAACGTCTGCTGAAACCCAACGGCGCGATCTGGGTGATCGGTTCCTATCACAACATCTTCCGCGTCGGTTCCGCCCTGCAAGACCAAGGCTATTGGATGCTGAACGATGTGGTCTGGCGCAAGTCGAACCCGATGCCGAACTTCCGCGGCAAACGCCTGACCAATGCGCATGAAACCCTGATCTGGGCCTCGCGCGATGAGGACAGCAAGTACACCTTCAACTATGAAGCCCTGAAAGAGTTGAATGACGGCGTGCAAATGCGCTCCGACTGGGTGCTGCCGATCTGCACCGGGCATGAACGTCTGAAGGACGAAAACGGCGACAAGGCGCATCCGACGCAAAAGCCGGAATCGCTGCTGCACCGGGTGCTGATCGCCACCACCAATACCGGCGATGTCGTGCTAGACCCGTTCTTCGGCACCGGCACCACCGGCGCTGTCGCCAAAATGTTGGGGCGCGATTTCATCGGCATTGAGCGCGAAGACGCCTACCGCAAGGTCGCCGCCGAACGTATCAGCCGTGTGCGCCGCTTTGACGCTTCGGCTTTGGAAATCACCGGCAGCAAACGCTCGGAACCCCGCGTGCCGTTCGGCCAGGTGGTTGAGCGCGGCATGCTGCGCCCCGGCGAGGAACTCTACTCGGTCGGCAACCGCTTCTCCGCCAAAGTCCGCGCCGATGGCACCCTCGTGGGCCTCGACGTGAAAGGCTCGATCCACCAGGTCGGTGCCGCCTATGAGGGCGCGCCTTCCTGCAACGGCTGGACCTACTGGCACTTCAAGCGCGATGGCAATATGATCCCGATCGACATCCTGCGCCAACAAATCCGCGCCGAGATGGAGGCCGATCTAGGCCGCCCACACTAGCAGCGGTGGGTTAGCACCCACCCTACCCCCAGATTTCGAACGCCTGTGTCACGGTTCCGCCCATGACACCACTGCCTCAGCATGCATGTCATGCTGAGGTTTTTTCCGTTAGGCCGCCCGGCCAAGCTGCGCTAGCATCGCTGGATTGAAGCCAGATATTTGAGCCCGCCATGCAGCCCGATCTGCCCAACCTGACGCGCATCTGCCAAGCCGAGGAAGCGGCCCTCAGGGAGATTTTCGAGGATATCGCCGCGGCTTTTGCCCCGCCCTTCGATACGAAAATCCGCGCCCAGATCACCACCCTGCTCGCCCTTGCCGAGCCGCACCGCCACGCCCTGCAACGCGCGCACAGCTTTCATCTGCAAAGCCCCGCCTTGCGCGCCCTGCCGATGCACGCCCTCGAGCGGCAGTATTTTGACGCAATCCTGCGCCATCTCCGCCTCTATCCCACCGCCGTCACCCGCCTGCAAACCGCGCTCCGCCACCGTTTACCGCTGTTTCCCCCACCGCCGAAGCCCTATGGCCCCGAAGCACAAACCCTCGCGCTGCATTCCCGCACTTGGGACCGCATGCACGCCCATCTCAGCCCGCACGCGCCCAATCTTTACCACGACACTCCCGGCCATCACGGCGATCTGCCCTATCCCAGCACGGATTTCCTGCGCTATGCCATGGCCGCGCGGCGGATTTGCTTGGCGATGGACAAGCACACTCCGGCTTTCCTCGATGTCGGCTGCGGCATCGGGTTGAAAGTGTTTCAGGCCGCCGAACTGTTCGCCCAAACCGACGGTCTGGAGTATGAACCCGGCCATGCCGCCACGGGTCAGGCGATGATGCAGCGCGGCGGTTGGCCGGAGGCCCGGATTTTCCACGCCGACGCGCTGAGCTTCGAGCGTTACGGCGATTACGATGTGCTTTACGTCTACAAACCGATGTATGGCGCAGCCCTTGAGCAGATGGAGGCCCGGCTGATCGGCCAAGCCCGCCCCGGCACCCTACTGATCGCGCCCTATACCGATTTCACCACAAGGTTTGAAACCTTGGGCTGCACGCGGATTGAGGGCTTTCTCTACAGCATCCGCCCACCGAAATCGCTTCCTGCCACTCTGAAACGCGCCACGCATGTCGGCTTCGCCCTGCCCGCGCGGCCCAAGAACGGCTATACCGAGGACGGTTTTCTTGCCCCTGTGCATCTGGCCTTGCGGCGTTGGGGCCATGGCGATTAAGGCCTGCTTTCACAGTCAATGGAATGCCGCGAAGCGCAAAAAGTTCGGTTTTCCCCGCTGGGAATGACTTGTGCCAACGGACATGATTTTGGGAATTTTCCACAATATGTTGTGGTCACTTGCATAAATCCGCGCGCAAACGGCGATAAGGCTTGAAGAATACCGCCTAAACCGACGCCCCTTTGGGCACCGGATTTAGGCCTTTGTTATAGCCGTGCCAGTCGGTGATATCGGGGTAATATTGCGCCCGCCATGCCTTCACCCGCCTGTTCATCAGCCGTTTCCACAACGGGGGCACCATCGCCGCCATCGTCATCACCGGATAGCCATAGGGCAGTTGCGGCGCTTCATCCGCCCCATAGGTTTGCAGCAGCGGAAACCGCCGATCCGGCTTGTAATGATGATCGGAATGGCGCTGCAAATTGATCAACAGCCAGTTTGACGCCCGATGCGAAGCGTTCCAGCTGTGGCGCGGCAGCACATGTTCATAGCGGCCCTCGCCTAAGTAGCGCCGGGTCAACCCGTAATGCTCGATGTAATTCACCAGTTCCAACTGCCAGACCGCCACCCACGCCTGCCAGAGAAAAAGCGCCAAACCGACCCAGCCGCCCAAGGCCAAAGCAAGCCCCAGCATCGCGCCCTGCAAGCCCCAATAGCGCCAATACGGGCTTGATTTATCCAAAGGTTTCAGCCCCTTGCGTGCCCGCATCGCGGCTTCGGCTTTCCATGCCGATTGGTGACATTGCACCAAAACCCGCAGAAAAAACCGATGGAAGCCTTCGTTATAGCGCGCCGTCACCGGATCGCGCGGTGTTGCGACATAGAGATGATGCACCCGCAGATGTTCGGATCGAAAATGGCTATAAAGCACCGAAGCCAGCAGCAGATCGCCCAAAGCCCGTTCCCATGCAGGTTTTTGGTGCATCAACTCATGCGCGTAATTGATGCCGATGGTGCCCGAGACCACGCCCATGCCAAAGAACAGCCCGATCTTTTCGGCCACGCCCAAATCTGCCGCCTGCGGCACATACCACAGCATCCAACACAGCAGAGTAAACTGCGCCGGAAACCAGATCAGCGTGACAAGCCGGTAGTATTTCAGCCCGCTTTCGGGCGTCGAAAGATCAGCATTATCCTCATTGCGCCCGGTCACCGCATCCAGCAGCGAGAACATCCCCCAAGCATAAAGCGGCAGCGCCAGCACGAACCAGCCGCCCCAGAGTGCCGCCAGCACCGCCACCGGGATCATTCCCAAGGATAGCCAGAATGGCAGAGCGTTTTGCAGGCGTTGCACCTCGGCGCTTGGAATTATCGTCATCATGGCCCTCTTTTCCGGCCAGTCTAACGCAAAATCCACACCACTCAACGCGGCGTTTTGCCTTGGAACGCAAGGTCATAGGCCTTGCGCATCAGGGTTGGCAGATCATTGGGGTTAAGCGACATAAATTCACCTCTCTGCGGATTGGCTGCAGAATCAGCGGCCTTCACCTGCAAGATTAGGTGGAAATGTGTGAAGGTATGCTTAACTTCCCCCAAATCTTGCCAATCCGCCGCAAACGGCGCGCCTGAATTTGTGCCATCCCAGCCGTCGCTCGGAAACCCCAACATCCCGCCCAGCAACCCCCGCTCGGCCCGCCGCTCGACTAAAACCAACCCGTCGCGCCGGGCCACCCAAGCCACGCCCTGCCGCACCGGTTTTTCCGCCTTCGCCAGCTTGCGCGGCAATTCTGCAGCAAGGCCAAGGCGTTGCGCCTCACATATCCCCAACAGCGGGCAAATCCCGCAAGCCGGGTTGCGCGGGGTGCAAATCGTCGCCCCCAGATCCATCACCGCCTGCGCATAATCGCCGGGGCGCAGATCGGGCGTCACCAAGCCCGCCAATCGCACCAATTCCGGCTTCGCGCTTGGCAGCGGCACCTCTACCGCAAACAGCCGCGCCATCACGCGCTCGACATTGCCATCGACCACCACCGCAGGCTCGTCATAACAAATCGCAGCCACCGCCGCTGCGGTATAAGGTCCCACCCCCGGCAAAGCCCGCATCCCCAGCGCCGAGGTCGGAAACACCCCGCCATGACCCCGCACCACCGCCCGCGCGCAGGCAAGCAAATTGCGGGCGCGGGCGTAATAGCCAAGCCCCGCCCATTCGGCCATCACCTCGGCATCCTGAGCCGCAGCCAGATCGACCACCGTCGGCCAGCGCGCGACAAACCGTTGAAAATACGCTGTAACAGCCGCCACCGTGGTTTGCTGCAACATCACTTCCGACATCCAGACCCGGTAGGGATCAGCGCGCACGCCGCTGGTCTTGTCGGCAGGCGAAACCCGCCACGGCATCACCCGCGCCGATCTGTCATACCACGCGAGCAACCGCTGGCTTACTTCCGCGTCACGCAATCTTTATCCCCTTGCTGCCAGCAACCCTTGGCGAACCCACAGTCCTGCCGTTAGAATAGCCCGAACCACGGATAGGACCAGATGGCCCGCACGCCCAGCCCACTTCCCTCTGCCCATCGCCGTATTCGCGGCTTTGAAGCCACATCCGGCCTGTTGCGCGATCAAATCCGCAAAGTTGGCGAGCAGCGTGGCTTTGCCATCGCCCGCCTTCTGACCCATTGGACCGAAATCGCGGGCGAAGATATGGCCCGCATCACCCGCCCCGTCAAAGTCGGCTATGGCCGCGAGGGTATGGGTGCATCGCTGACGCTGCTGACCACCGGGCCAAATGCGCCGATCATCGAGATGCAAAAGGAAAAGCTGCGCGAACGCGTTAACGCCGTCTACGGCTACGCCGCAATTTCGCGCATCCTGATCACCCAAACCGCCGCCACGGGGTTCGCCGAAGGTCAGGCCGAATTCATCGCCAAGCCCAACGCCCCGCCTGCACCCGATCCGACAATTTTGGCCGAGGCCGCCCGCACCGTAGCCCCGATACAGAACGACGACCTGCGCCAAGCCCTTGAACGGCTTGGGCAAAACATATTAAATCGCCGCAAACTCAAGGAAAGCTGACCCATGGCCAAAACCCTCGCAACCACCGCCGCTCTGGCCCTGATCGCGGGCCTTGGCCTGTCGTCATTCACCCAAGCGCAAACCACCGCGCCCGCCACGACCACCACCGAAGTGCCCGCCACCTCGGCCACCCCGGTTGTCATTGACCCGGCCACCATCGCCGATTACGGCATCGGCCAGATCGACGCCAAGGTGAAGATCGTCGAATACCTGTCGTTCACCTGCCCGCATTGCGCCGCCTTTCACACCGAGGTTTATCCGCAGCTGAAGGCCGATTACATTGACACCGGCAAGGTTCGCCTTGAATATCACGAGGTCTATTTTGATCGTTACGGTCTGTGGGCGGCGATGATGGCCCGCTGCGGCGGCGAGATGCGCTATATCGGCATCACCGATATTCTCTATGACACCCAGAAGGATTGGGCCGCCTCGGATGATCCGAATGTCGTCGTGGAAAACCTGAAGAAAATCGGCCGCACCGCCGGGATGGATGATAAAACCCTTGATGCCTGCATGAAAGACGCCCCGATGGCAGAGGCTTTGGTCAAGCATTTTGAAACCAACATGGCGGCGGACAAGGTCGAAGGCACGCCCACCTTCATCATCAACGGCACCAAACATTCGAACATGGCCTATGACGATCTGAAGGCCGTGCTTGACGCAGAGCTGGCGAAGTAAATGAACACTCCACTGGCGGGCGTCAAAGTCATTGAACTGGCTCGGATTCTGGCTGGCCCTTGGGCCGGTCAGACCCTCGCCGATCTCGGAGCCGACGTGATCAAAGTCGAAGCGCCTGAGGGCGATGACACCCGCCGCTGGGGCCCTCCGTTTATCACCCGCGATGGTGACAAGAGTGCCGCCTATTTCTATGCGACCAATCGCGGCAAACGCAGCATCACCTGCGATTTTCGCACCGCTGAGGGGCAGGAAATCGTCCGCCGCCTGATCGCCGATGCCGATGTGCTGATTGAGAATTTCAAAGTCGGCGGCCTTGCAAAATACGGCCTCGACTATGCCTCGCTTGCCAAAATCAACCCTAAACTGGTCTACTGCTCCGTCACAGGCTTTGGCCAAACCGGCCCCTACGCCCACCGCGCCGGCTATGATTTCATCATCCAAGGCATGGCAGGCCTGATGTCGGTCACAGGAGAGCCCGGTGGTCAGCCGCAAAAAGTCGGCGTCGCCGTCACCGATGTGTTCACCGGGGTATACTCCGCCACCGCCATCCTCGCAGCCCTGTTGCAACGCGGCCGCACCGGGGTCGGCCAGCACATCGATATGTCTCTCATGGACGTGGCGACCTCGATCATGGCCAACCAGTCGATGAACTACCTCGTCTCCGGCACCCCCCCCGGCATGATGGGCAACGCCCACCCCAACCTCGCCCCCTATGCCGTGTTCGATTGCGCCGACGGCTGGATCATCCTCGCCACCGGTAACGACGCCCAATACCGCCGCCTCTGCGCGATCTTGGGGCTGGATGACATGGCAACCGCCGCCAGCTTCGCCACCAACGCCGACCGCATCGCCAACCGCGAGACGATGACCGCCCGCATCACGGCAGCCACCAAAACCTGGACCAAAGCCAACCTCCTCGCCGCCTGCGAAGCCCAAGGCGTCCCCGCAGGCCCGATTAACTCCCTCGACGAAGTCTTCGCCGACCCGCAGGTCATCGCGCGAAACCTGCAAATCGCCCCCGAAGGCCTCCCCGGAGTCCGCTCCCCCATGACCTTCTCCGGTGCAGAATTGTCGCTGGAACGGCCAGCCCCCAAACTAGGGCAGCATCAAACCGAAGTGTAGGGTGCGTGATTTCACGCACCATTGTTTGCCCTGCCCCGCTCCCCCCACAGGGCAACGCCTGACCGCCGGGTGGGCGCAACAACGCCCGTTCTAAGCACTTTATCCCGCAACCCCCCCTGAAGTTCTAAGCGAGACAGCCCAAAAGCGCCCGCCCGAGGGCGGTGATGAGCGATCTGAAATCCTCCGGTGGAGGATTTCCGCGAAAAACGCCCGGCCCGTGGCCGGGCCGGGAGGCAGGCGCTGCCCGGCGGCGCTAAAGCGCCTTGATTCCGGGCGGGGGCTTTGCCGCACTGTAGACACACCCTTACTTTTCTAAGTACGGCAGCAGAGTAGCCTCACTTGACATGCACAGCTTTCTGTACATATATGATGACACACCAGATAGCTCAAATCAGCCCAGAGAACTCATGAACATTTTAACCTACACGGATGCCAGAAACGGCTTGGCGAGTGCGATGGATAAAGTCGTTCAAGATCGCGAAGAGACCGTCATCACCCGAACCGGACGGGAATCCGTTGTCATGGTCGCGCGTAGCGAATGGGACGCCATTCAGGCAACACTGCACCTGCTTTCGTCCCCCCGCAACGCGAACAGACTGCGTGAGGCGATATCCGAGCTAGACGCTGAGGGCGGTGCGGAAAAAGAGCTGATCGTTGAAGCTTAAGTTTGCCAGCCACGCTTGGGCGGATTATCTTTACTGGCAGACGGCAGATGCAACAATACTGATTAGGATCAACACTCTGATCGAGGAATGTCGCAGGCATCCGTTCAGTGGAACCGGTAAGCCAGAGGCGCTGAAAGGAAACCTGTCTGGATGGTGGTCGAGACGGATCACCGGAGAGCATCGTTTGGTCTACAGGGCTTCGGGAACTGGCGCAGATCAAACTTTAGAAATCGCTCAGTGCCGTTACCACTATTAAGATAACGCGCCGCTCATGTGGCTGCATTGCAGTACAAAGCGTAGGGCGTGGTTCACCCCCCAATCCCCTCACCCCCACCCATAATTAAAACTCACACTGATCCGATCTTCCTCCGCCATGTTCATCGGCACTTCATGGCGCAGCCAGCTTTCCCACAGCAGCACCTCGCCCGCCTCGGGCGCGCGGTAGATAAACGTCCGCAGCTCATCCCGCACCTTGGCCTTGCGCGGCGGGGCGGCCATCATCATCGGCAGCCGGGGGTCTTCAAACTTGATCGCCGAGGTGCCCTTCGGCATCGTCACATAGCAGGTCCCCGAGATCACGCTATGCGGATGGATGTGTGAGCTGTGCACCCCGCCCTGCGGCAAGATATTGATCCAAAGCGAATCCAGTTTGATCTTCTTGGCTCCAAGATCAAACTGCACATCTTTCACAAAGCCCTCAACATGCTTATCCAGCACCTTGACCAAGACTTTGAAAATCGGAAACCGCCACGGCAGATCGTCGAGCGAGGCATAGCTGGTATAGCCCGGATAGCCGTGTTTTTCGCACCAGTTTTGCCCGGCCTCATCATCCTCGGCAATGGCGAGGCAGGAATTTTCCAACTCCTCCAGATCAATCGGCTTGCCCAGTTCGGCCAAGGCTGCCCGATACAGCCGGGTGACAAAAAGCGATTCAATGTTCGACATGGCATAGCCTCCAGTTAGGGTTCAGTGCGGTCAAAGGGTAACAAAACCCTAAACGACCCCCAGCTAACCCCTTGATTTCCCATAAACCCAAAACCTGTCCACGCGTGGACAAATCAAATCCCCAACCGATCAAACGCCGCATCTAGCGGCCCCCAATCCTCAATCCGCAGCCGCACCGGCAGAGTCAAAACCCGCGCCCGGAACGCCTCGGGCAGCCGAACCGCATCCTTCTCCGTGGTCACCAACTGCGCCGCCTTCGCGAATGCCTCAATCTCCAACCGGGTCAGCAACGCCTCTGACAGCGGCTGATGATCATCCAAAGCCTCACCGCGCACCAGCACCGCGCCCTCGCCGCGCAGGGTCGCGAAGAACTTTTCCGGCCGCCCGATCCCCGCAAATGCCAGCACCCGCTCACCCGCCCAATCCATCCCCATTCGAAGCACCTCCAGACGCCCGCGCAGCAATGGCACCCCCTGTACGGAAAACCCAGCATCCCCAATCGCCAGCACAAAATTCGCCCGCGCGAGCCCCACCGAGACAGGCTCCCGCAACGGCCCCGCCGGAATACAGCGCCCGTTGCCAAACCCCACCGTCGCATCGACGACCACAATCGACAGATCCTTCACCACCGACGGGTTCTGAAAGCCATCGTCCAGCAGAACCACGTCAACCCCCACCGCCTCCGCCGCCCGAACCGCCGCCGCGCGATCTTTCGACACCCACACCTCACAAAACGCCGCCAGCAACAGCGGCTCATCCCCGACCTGATCCGCCCGATGCTGTACCGCATCGACCTGCACCGGACCCGGCAAAAACCCGCCATGCCCCCGGCTGACCACCGCCACCCGCCGCCCCCGCGCGATCAACCGTTCCACCAGAGCGATCGCGGTCGGTGTCTTCCCGGTGCCGCCCGCATTGATATTGCCGACGCAAATCACCGGAACCGCAGCCCGATACCCCGGCCTGCGCAAACGCCGCGCTGTAGCCCAGCCGTAAATCCACCCCAGTGGAGCCAGAACCCGCGCCCACACCCCCGGCCTTTCCGGCGCATCAGACCAAAACCCCGGTGCGCGCATCAGCTTGCCCCATCCAGCACACCGCGCGCGAAATCGACCACCCGGTCCGTCACCTCCACCCCATCCGAGGCCAAAGCCCAAGCCGCTTGCGCCAGCCGTGCCGCCCGATCCGGGGCCAGTAAATCGCTCAACGCGTCGCCCAGATCGCCAGCCGAGCCGACCGCCCGCGCCGCCTGCGCTGCGCCCAAACGACCAAAAACCGAGCCGTAGCCGCCCGGTCTTGGCCCATAGACAATCGCCGATCCCAAAGCCGCAGGCTCCATCGGATTGCGCGCGCAGCCCTCGCCCAGCAAAGACCCGCCCATATAGCTGACCGGAGCCAACCGATACCACAGCCCATATTCCGCAGCGGAATCAGGAATATAGACCTCGGTTTCCGTATCCGGTTCCTGATCCAGACTGCGCTGCGCCACGGTCCAGCCTTCACTCGCTTCCATGAAAGTCGCCAGTTCCGCCGCACGCGACGCATCCTGTGGCACTAAAATCAACAGCAGCCGATGCGCCAGCCGTAAAGCCGAGCGGTGCGCCGCGATCACCGCCGCTTCTTCCGCCGCTGGCACATCCACCGCCAGCCACACCGGGCGCGTCGCCATCAACCCGGCCAGCATCGCGCGCTCTGGTTCGTGGTAAGACAGCGCCGCCGAAGGCTCCTCCATCCGCCCCGCCACCGCGACCTCTGCCGCCCCGGCGCGTCGAAACGCCCGCGCGCTAACCTCATCCACCGCCAAAACCTGCGCAAAAGACTGCAACGATGCCCGCATCAGCCCCGGATACCAGCCTTCGCGCCCCTTCATCAAAGCGGGCGCGCGGGCGTCCACCATAATCACCGGCAGGCCACGTTCGGACGCCTCAAACAGCAACGCAGGGCGCAATTCGCCTTCCGCCATAATCACCAAAGCCGGGGCCCAATGCGACAGAAACGCGTGGGCCTCGGCGGGCGTGTCGAAAGGCGGGTGCTGATGCAGCATGTTCGCGGTCAGCGGCACCGCTTCCGGGCAGGTCAACAACACGGTGACGCCCAATTCTTCCACCAGCCGCAACGCCAGTTGCCGCAACCCGCGTGAACAGCCGACCTCTGCCGCATGCAGCCAGATCAGATCGCCCGGCGGGCGGGCTGGCCGCGCGATATCGGGGCCAATCGCACGACGTCCGGTCAGGTTGTAAAGCGTGCGGCCTAGGGATAGTGCCATAGAAATCGGTCGCTTACGCGCCCATCTCCTCGGTCAGCGATCCGGGCATAGCTTCTTCGCGCAACCGATGAATGTGCGCGATGAAATAGCGCATATGGGCATTGTCAACGGTGCGCTGCGCCTCGGCCTTCCATGCCGAAAACGCGGTTGCGTAGTCGGGATACATGCCAACGATATGAATCTGGCTGACATCCTTGAAGATGTTCTTTTGCGGGCTGACAAGCTCGCCGCCAAACACAAGATGAAGACGCTGCGCCATGCTGGATTTCCTATTGCTGCACCTCTGCACAGGGTAACGGGTGCGAGGGCGCGGTTCAAGGCTTGCCGCACTTGCACAGGCAGCGCAGGCCGATCATTCTGGTCTTGATATGGGGGGATATGATGGCAAGGCGGGTTCTGGCGATTGGCGAGTGCATGGTGGAACTGTCGCCTGCCGGGGATGGTCTGCTGCGGCAGGGCTTTGCCGGCGATACGTTCAACACCGCTTGGTATCTGCGGCATCGCCTGCCTGCCGACTGGACGGTCGATTACCTGAGTGCGGTGGGGACGGATGCGCTGTCGGATCAGATGCTGGGGTTTATGCAAGCGTGTGGGATTGGCACCGCGCATGTGGCGCGGCGGGCAGAGGCGGCGGTTGGCATCTATCTGATCAGCTTGCAGAATGGCGAGCGCAGTTTCAGCTATTGGCGCGACAGGTCTGCCGCGCGGCGGCTGGCGGATGATCCGGTTGCTGTGGCGCGGGGACTGGCGGGGGCAAGTTTGGTGGTGTTTTCCGGGATCACCTTGGCGATCCTGCCCACCTCCGGGCGTGCGGCTTTGCTCGCGGCTGTGGCGCAAGCGCGGTCAAACGGGGCGCTGGTGGCGTTTGACCCCAACATGCGCGCACGGCTGTGGCCCGATGTGGCCGAGTTGCAGCACTGGGTGACGGCTGCCGCGCGGGGTGCCGACATCGTGCTGCCGTCCTTCGACGAAGACGCGCGGGTGTTTGGCGATGCCAGCCCGCAGGCGACGATTGCGCGCTATCGCGAATTGGGTGTGGGGTGTGTGGTGGTGAAAAACGGTGGCGGCATGGTCGAGGCTTGGGAGGGTGCTGCGCATCGCTTGCAGCCTGAGTCGGTGCGTGTGGTGGACAGCACGGCTGCGGGCGACAGTTTCAATGCGGGATTTCTCGCGGCACGGATGCTGGGGCTTGGGCTGGCGGAGTGTCTGCGGCAGGGGGCGGATTTGGCGGCGCAGGTGATTGCGGCACCGGGCGCGCTGATCGTGCCAATCGCAGTCGCGCGGGACTGATTTGCGTTTGGCATCTTCCCAGCGGGGAGAGACTTGTGCCTGGCGCTCGTGCAGACCCTATATGTGGTACGCGCAGGTTTAATTGAAACGGTTATCCCTTGGGAAACCGCGTGGGGCCATGCGGCCCGCCGTGGCCCGTGCAGCCTGCCATTCGGCGAGATCGGTTTCGGTGCGGGTGCGGCCTGCGGGGTCTTTCCACGCGAGGCCTGCGGCCAGAACAAAAGTGGTGGCATCCGAAAGCCCGCCGTCTTTGTATTTTTGCAGCCGCACGCCTTTGCCCTTGGCCATCTCTGGCAGTTCGGCCAAGGGGAACACCAGAACCTTGCGGTTATCGCCGACGACGGCGACATGATCGCCCACGACCTTGCGGCAGATCGCGGTTTTCACGCCCGCGCCAAGGGAAAGCACCTGCTTTCCCGCGCGGGTTTGCGCCAGCACCTCATCTGATGCGACGACAAAACCATCGCCAGCGGTCGAGGCCACCAGCAGCTTTTCACCGGGGCGGAAAATCTGCAGATCGACGATTTCGGAATCGTTCGGCAGATCGACCATCAACCGCACCGGCTCGCCCATACCGCGGCCACCGGGAAGATTGACGCCGATCAGGGTGTAGAACCGGCCATTGGCGCCGATCAGCAAGATTTTATCGGTGGTTTCAGCGTGGAAAGCAAAGCGGGCGGTGTCGCCGTCTTTGAATTTCTGCTCGGTTGCCAGATCGACATGGCCCTTCAGCGCCCTGATCCAGCCCATCTGGCTGCAAACGACGGTGATCGGCTCGCGTTCAATCATCGCTTCAAAGCTGACTTCCTCGACATCGCCCGCCTCGGCGAAGGCGGTGCGGCGCTTGCCTAGAACGGTGTGTTTGCCGAATTTCTTGCGGATATCGTCGAGTTCAACGCCGATCTGGGTCCATTGCAACGCATCGCTTTCCAAAAGGTCAACCAATCCAGCCCGTTCGGCCATCAGGGCGTCGCGCTCGGCGATCAGTTCGATTTCTTCCAGACGCCGCAACGAGCGCAGGCGCATGTTCAGGATGGCTTCGGTCTGCACCTCGGTCAGTTCGCCCTCACCCATGGCGGGGGGAACATAATCTTTCTCGGACATCGCGCGTTTGTGCGGCTTGCCCCAGCTTTCGGCCATCAAAGCGGCCTTGGGATCATTGTCATAGCGGATGATATCAATGACGCGATCAAGGTTCAGGAAGGTGATGATGAAGCCTTCAAGCACCTCTAGCCGGTGGTCGATCTTCTGCATCCGGTGCGTGCTGCGGCGTTTCAGAACATCGCGGCGGTGGTCGAGGAAGGCGCGCAGGACTTCTTTCAGGCTACAGACTTTCGGCTGCCGCCCGTCAATCAGCACATTCATGTTCAGGCTGAAGCGCGCCTCAAGATCCGAGGTTTTGAACAAAGCCGCCATCAGCATATCGGCTTCAACCGTGCGCGAGCGTGGTTCCAGCACGATGCGGATATCGTCGGCGGATTCGTCGCGCACGTCGGCGAGCAAAGGGATTCTCTTGGTCTGGATCAATTCGGCCAGCTTTTCGATCAGCCTGGATTTTGGCACCTGATAGGGGATTTCGGTGATGATGATCTGCCAGGTGCCACGGCCCAAGTCTTCAACATGCCATTTCGCGCGGGTGCGGAAGCTGCCACGCCCGGTGCGGTAGGCTTCCAACATGGTCGCGCGCGGCTCAATCATAGTGCCGCCGGTGGGGAAATCGGGGCCGGGAATGATTTCGACCAAAGCCTCGTCGGTTATCGCGGGGTCGGCCATCATCGCGTGGCAACCGAGGATCAGTTCTTCAAGGTTATGCGGCGGGATGTTGGTGGCCATGCCCACCGCGATACCGCTGGAGCCATTGGCCAGCAGGTTCGGGAAGGCGGCGGGCATCACGACGGGTTCTTCGAGCGTGCCATCATAGTTCGGGCGGAAATCGACCGCGTTTTCGGTCAACCCCTCCATCAGGGTTTCGGCAATCGCGGTCAGACGGGCTTCGGTATAGCGCGAGGCTGCCGGGTTATCACCGTCGATATTGCCAAAGTTGCCTTGACCGTCGACCAGCGGGTAGCGGACGTTGAAATCTTGCGCGAGGCGCGCCATCGCGTCGTAAATCGCGGAATCGCCGTGGGGGTGATAGTTGCCCATCACATCGCCGGATATTTTTGCAGACTTACGGAACGCGGAAGTCGCCGACAGCTTTAGCTCTCGCATGGCATAAAGGATTCGGCGATGAACGGGTTTCAGGCCGTCACGGGCGTCAGGCAAGGCGCGGTGCATGATAGTAGATAAAGCATAGGTCAGATAACGTTCGCCAATCGCGCGAGCCAAAGGCTCGGCAAGGGTGATGGGCTCTATCTTGGGATCATCTTCGGCGTCGGACATGGATGTGGTGTAGTGCGGGGTCTCGGGCTGGTCCAGACGGAAAACGCAGGGCGCGGTTGGCGCTGACGCGATTTGGGGGGAAGAATCGCTGTTTTTTCCACCCCAAAACGCGTAAGATCATGCTATGGCTGCTGCTCTTTAGTGGAGTGCCTGTGCGATGTTTAAACCTACCTTTTTCCTCTGTGCTGGACTTTTTACAGCGATGTATTTTGGCGGCGCTGATCGCGGTCAGCAGCGCTTTGGTTTGGTTGAAAAACCACGGGTTGTGGCAGCCCCTGTGGCGGACGAACCGGCGGTTGTTGCTGATCTGCCCGCAGTGGTTGCCGCGCCTGCGATTGTCGCCGTGACGGAAGCGGCTTTTGTGCCCGAAGTGCCGTTGATGGTCACCCCGGCTGTGGCGGCAGCCATTGCTGCGCCCCTGGCGGCAGAAGCCGTGGCCGTCGAACCGGGTGTGCTGATGGTGGTCAATACGAAATCCGCCAATGTGCGATCCGGCCCCGGCAAGGATTTTGACGTGGTCGGTCGGCTGATGCGCGGCGACTCTGTGCTGGTGGTGGCGCAAGGCGAAGGCGCGGACGGCTGGTCGCTGATCCGAATCGAGGGCGACGGCATTGAGGGCTATATCGCCACACGTTTGCTGACCGAGTGATTTTGAACGGAATGGCAATCTTGAACTGAACGATTGTCCAAACCTGCCGCAGCCCTTACGAAAGGGCAAACCCAAAAAGGGGCAGCAGGCATGGAACGCACGATTCTGATCACGGGATGCTCGTCGGGCATCGGGCTGGACGCCGCGCGCGGTTTGAAGGCGCGGGGCTGGCGGGTGTTTGCCACTTGCAGACAAGAACCTGATTGCGAGCGTCTGCGAGCCGAAGGGCTGGAAAGCTTCGTGCTGGATTACGCCGATGAGGCCAGCGTTGAGGCAGCGGTGGCCGAGGTGGTGACGCGCACCGGAGGCAAGCTGGATGCTTTGTACAACAACGGTGCCTTTGCCTGCCCCGGTGCTGTGGAAGACCTGCCGCGCGGGGCGTTGCGCGCGATTTTTGAGACCAATCTGTTTGGCTATCACGACCTGACGCGCCGGGTGATTCCCTTGATGCGGGCGCAGGGCGGCGGGCGGATTATCAACTGTTCCTCGGTACTTGGCCTTGTTGCGCTAAAATGGCGCGGCGCCTATGTCGCGACCAAATTCGCGATGGAGGGTCTGACGGATGTTTTGCGCATCGAGATGGCCGATACTGGCATCAAGGTGATTTTGATCGAACCGGGGCCGATTGGCACCTCGATCCGCGAAAAGGCGATTCCGCATTTTGAGCGCTGGATTGATTGGCAAAATTCGGCGCGGGCGGCGGAATACGCCACGTTGCGGGGGCGGCTTTATCAGGCTGGACCAAAAGATCGCTGGGAGCTGCCCGCCTCGGCTGTGACCGAAAAGCTGATCCATGCTCTGGAATCTGCCCGGCCCAAGGCGCGGTATTATGTCACAACGCCGACCTATCTGATGGGGTTTGCCCGGAGGATTTTGTCTACTCGGCTGCTGGATTGGGTGATTGCGAAGGTGTGACGCGTTTTCCAGTTCGCTTTTGCGTCGCCAGCGCCTAAATCAGTGGCAAAGCGAAAGGAGCCCACCATGCTCAGCGACCCGATTTTCATCTTTGGCGTGCTTGCCTGTTTCGTCGTGCTGATCATCCTGATGATCGGCATCGGCAGCTTTGCCAAGGGAGGCGAGTTTCATGCCAAACACTCTAACCGTTTGATGCGATATAGAATTATTGCGCAGGCAGGCGCAGTGATCATCATCGTCGGCTACGCTTACTACCGCAGTAAAGGTGGCAACTGATGGTTGTTCTGTCGAAGATTTACACCAAAACTGGCGATAAGGGCGAGACCGCTTTGGGCAATGGTGCGCGGCTGGCAAAGCACTCGGCCCGGGTCAGCGCCTATGGCACGGTGGATGAGACGAATGCCACAGTGGGTCTGGCGCGGCAACATTCGGGCGGCGAGATAGACGCAGCCTTGCAGCGGATTTCCAACGATCTGTTCGATCTGGGCGCTGATCTTTGCACCCCGGATATGGAGAACGATGCGACTGCCCCCTACCCGCGTTTGCGGATGATCGCGGCGCAGGTTGATCGGCTGGAGGCTGAAATTGACGTGATGAACGCCCGCCTGACCCCCTTGCGCAGCTTTATTCTGCCCGGTGGGTCGGCCCTTGCGGCGCAAATGCACCTCTGCCGCACGGTTTGTCGGCGCGCCGAGCGTCTGGTGGTGGAATTATCTGTGTCTGAGGCCGTCAACCCGGAAGCGGTGAAATACCTTAATCGCCTGTCGGATTGGTTCTTTGTCGCGGGCCGCATCGCCAATAGTGACGGTAAGGACGACGTGCTTTGGGTGCCGGGCCTGACGCGCTAGACGCGACGTAGCGCCGCGCAATTCTGTCGGTTTTGGTCTGTTATGGGCGCGCTCAACCATATATGACAGCGGCGAGAGCTTGGGCGGCCCTTGGGCCAATAAACGGAGATATACGCGATGAAGGTTCTTGTGCCTGTCAAACGTGTGATCGACTACAACGTGAAAGTGCGCGTGAAAGCGGACGGTTCCGGGGTTGATCTGGCCAATGTGAAAATGTCGATGAACCCGTTTGACGAGATCGCTGTCGAAGAAGCGATCCGTCTGAAGGAAAAAGGCGTTGTGACCGAAATCGTCGTGGTGTCGATTGGCGTCAAGCAAAGCCAGGAAACCCTGCGCACGGCTTTGGCGATGGGCGCGGATCGCGCGATCCTGATTGAAGCCACCGACAACGTGCAAAACGACATCGAGCCTTTGTCGGTCGCCAAGCTGCTGGCCGCCGTGGTCAAGGAAGAAGCGCCGGGGCTGGTGCTGTGCGGCAAGCAAGCCATTGATAACGATATGAATGCCACCGGGCAGATGCTGTCGGCATTGCTGGGCTGGTCGCAGGCAACCTTCGTGTCGGAACTGGCGATTGACGGCGATAAGGCCGTGGTCACCCGTGAAGTCGACGGTGGTTTGCAGACGATTTCGGTGAAAATGCCGACCATCGTTTCGGTCGATCTGCGGTTGAACGAGCCGCGCTATGCCTCGCTGCCGAACATCATGAAAGCCAAGGCTAAGCCGATGGCGATGAAAACGCCCGCAGATTTCGGCGTTGATGTGACCCCGCGCCTGAACATTGTGAAAACCGTGGAACCTGCGGGCCGCAAGGCTGGCGTCAAAGTGGGCTCGGTGGATGAGCTGATTGCGAAACTTAAAGACGAAGCGGGGGTGATCTGATGGCCGTTCTGCTGATTGCTGATGTAAACGAAGGCGCTTTGGCGACCGATGCGGTTGCGAAAACCTTGGCCGCTGTGGCTTCGCTGGGCGAAGTGCATGTGCTGGTGGCAGGCACGGGCGGCGAGGCCGCTGCAGCTGAAGCTGCCAAATTGTCCGGCGTTTCTAAAGTGTTGTTCGCCGACGATCACGCCTACTGCCATGGTATGGCGGAATCGACCGCCGCTTTGGTGGTGTCGCTGGCAGGGGGCTATAGCCACATTTGTGGTGCTGCGACTGCATTCAACAAGAACGTGCTGCCGCGTGTTGCGGCTTTGCTGGACGTGATGGTGATCTCTGACGCCACCGCCGTGATTGACGCCGATACGTTCGAGCGCCCGATCTACGCCGGCAACGCGGTGCAGACCGTGAAATCGGTGGATGCGAAAAAGGTGTTCACCGTGCGCACTGCGACGTTCACGGCGGTTGAGTCGAATGGCTCTGCGGCTGTCGAGAAAATTGGCGGGCCGGGTGAAGCAGGGCTTTCGGCTTGGGTCGAGGATAAAACCGCAACTTCGGATCGCCCGGAGCTGACTTCTGCTGGCATCGTGGTTTCTGGTGGCCGTGGTGTTGGCTCGAAAGAAAGCTTCGATCTGATCGAGAAACTCGCCGACAAGCTGGGCGCGGCCGTTGGGGCATCGCGTGCCGCGGTCGATTCTGGCTATGCGCCGAACGATTGGCAGGTTGGTCAAACCGGTAAAGTCGTCGCACCGCGGCTGTATGTGGCCGTTGGGATTTCTGGGGCTATTCAACACCTTGCCGGGATGAAGGACAGCAAAGTCATCGTCGCGATCAACAAGGATGAAGAAGCCCCGATCTTCCAAGTGGCAGATTACGGTCTGGTCGGTGATCTGTTTGTGATCGTGCCGGAACTGATCGAAAAGCTGTAAGCTTTCGGAAATTGAGTTGGAAAGGGCGCCTTTGGGCGCCCTTTTTCATAGCAGTTGATGAATCGCGGGCAACAGCAGATCGGCGACCTCGCGGTGTGCGGCAGGCCCCGGAAGCCCGGCGGCGGCAGGAGCCTCCATCGGGGCGAAGGCCATGCCATCAACACCCTGCGATAACGCCGCGTGGCTGATCACTGCCTGCACATAGGCGGCGGCGGGTGCGCGGATGGCACTGATCATCTCACTATCTATCAGCAAGGGATTGCGCGCCAGATCAACCCTGCGGGTGGGCGACGGCGGCGGTTGATCCGACACCCAAAGCAGAATCACCCGCCGCCCCAGCCGAGACAGCAGCAGTTTCATCCGCGTTACCCACGCGGCGCGCAACTCCTCAGCCACCACCTCAAACCGATCTGCCGAGGCTTGTTGCAGCGACATCAGCATGTGGCGGGTGAAGTTGAATTCGGTGAAATCCACCCGTTGGAAGATCGCCCGCAGCAAGGGCGTCGCGCCGAGAAACCGATCATTCCGGCGCGGATGCACCGCGTAGTAACGGTTTGACAGGTTTTGCGCCCCCAATATTTGCACCACAGTGACCGAGGCTTGAGCGCCGATCTCTGTCACCGCCACCTCATTGATGAACACATCCGGGCCTGCGTTCATGCAGCCGAGATTGGCAACCGGAAGGCCGAGTTCCCGTTCAATCAGGTCCGGGAACGGCACCGGCACGAATTTGCCATAAGTCTCGGTTCCGCCCAGAACCGCGACATAGGCCCGCTCTAAATCTCGCCTTGGCCCGCGGAACAAAACCCGCGAGCTGCCATATCGGCATGGAAAATAGTCCAGCGACCCCTCGCCGGGAAACACATACGCCATAGCCCACCCATTCGTCTTAACACCCAACACCGACTTTGCCCGAATCGCCTTTCCAAATTGCTAATGCGGGCATTTGTGGCGAATTGTTCTGAACTGCCACAGGGTTGCACCCGCCCGCATTGGCTGCGTATTGTGCCGCGAGCAGGTTAAAGGGGCATTTGCATGGAAATCCGGTCGGTGGGCATCGTTGGGGCGGGGCAGATGGGCAATGGGATTGCGCATGTGTTCGCGATGGCCGGATATGATGTGCTGCTGAACGATGTGAACCCCGAGATGCTGAGCCGCGCGATTGCCACCATCGATAAAAATATGGAGCGGCAGGTGTCGCGCGGCAAGCTGGCGGCCGAGGATAAGGCGGCTGCGATGGCGCGGATCAGGACGACGGCGGTGCTGGCCGATCTGGGGCCGCTGGATTTGGTGATTGAGGCGGCGACGGAAAAGGAAGCCATCAAGAACGCGATCTTTGACGGATTGCTGCCGCATCTGGGGCCGGATACGATTCTGACCTCGAACACTTCATCTATTTCGATCACCCGGCTGGCGAGCCGGACGGATCGGCCTGAGAAATTCATGGGCTTCCACTTTATGAACCCGGTGCCGGTGATGCAGCTGGTCGAATTGATCCGCGGTATTGCGACCGATAAGGCGACTTATGATACCTTGCTCGCGGTGGTGGACAAGCTGGGGAAAACGGCGGCAAGCGCTGAGGATTTTCCGGCGTTCATCGTCAACCGGATTTTGATGCCGATGATCAATGAGGCAGTTTATACGCTGTATGAGGGCGTGGGCTCGGTGAAATCGATTGATGAGAGCTTGAAACTGGGGGCCAATCATCCGATGGGGCCGCTGGAATTGGCGGATTTTATCGGCCTCGACACCTGCCTTGCGATCATGAATGTGCTGCATGAGGGCTTGGGGGATACGAAATATCGGCCCTGCCCGCTGCTTGCGAAATATGTCGAGGCAGGCTGGCTGGGGCGGAAGACTCAGCGCGGATTTTATGATTATCGCGGCGAGGTTCCGGTGCCTACAAGGTGAGTGTCCGCGCGCGGACAAAATCGCGGAATAACGAAATCAATGGGTTACAGGCGTGGCATTAGGGAAGTTTTAACACTCCAACACCAAACCCCCGATTTAGCCTAAGCCAAACCTTACGGTTTTTTGCCCAAATCCAGCGTGTGCTGACGCAGCCAAGCAAGGAAACCGCGCGGGTTGCCTTCCCATTTATCCAACTCGGTCGCGGGGATTGGGGTGCCAATATAGGGGCGCTGCGGCTTGAAAAGGGCGCGCTTGATCTCGCACAAAAGCAGGCCTTGGCGCAGGGTGTCTGACAGCTTGTTGGCGATCAGGAAGCTGCGCGAGTTTTGCCCGGTGAAGTGGATCGGCAGGATGGCAGCCCCCGAGCGCTGAATCATTTTATGGGTGAAGACGTTCCATTCCGCCTCTATAGCCGGGCCAAAGAAGCCTTCTGACATCGCCACTTTACCAGCCGGAAACACGATGATCACGCCACCGGCTTTGAGATGCGCCATCGTCTCAATCCGCATCTCCAGCCCCAGTTGGCGCGCATTATCCTCGTGCGGGAAAGGCACCGGGATCATAAACTCGGCAACTTCCGGGATACCCGTCAGCAGGCTGCGGGTCAGGATTTTGAAATCTGATCGCACCCGGTTGACCATTTCGGCCATGATCATGCCATCGACCAAACCATGCGGATGGTTGGCGACCACCACCAAAGGCCCGGTTGGCGGGATCAGCGCAATTTCTTCCGGTGGGGTATCAATACGAATCCCCATCTGCTTGATCGCTTTCGGCCAGAACGGCGAGCCAAACGGCGCACCCGAGCGTTCAAAGTCGCGGATCAAGCGCAGCAAGGTGATCTTCGCCGTCATCCATTCGATCACACGAATCGTACCCGCCTTGAACGGGTTGCTGAACGTGCCCGCATAGGACAGCCGCCGCATGTCATATTCGCGCTTGGCCGGGGGCTGGCCTGCGCTGTGGGTTTTTGTCTGTGGCGTGTCTGTCACGAAGCCTAAGCCTTCCCCGTCGCGCCTCAGAATTCTTCCCCGAAGCGATTGGCCACCAAAGCCGCCAGAGCCTCGGCAAGTGCCGCTGCGGCTGGCCCGCTTGTAGAGACTTCAATAGAGGTTCCGCGAGAGGCTGCCAACATCAAAAGCCCCATGATACTGTCGCCAGACACTGTCATGCCGTCTTTGCTGACCTGTGCCGTTGCGTCAAATTCCTCAACCACCTCGACGAATTTCGCCGAGGCACGGGCATGCAGGCCCTTTTCGTTGACGATATGCAGGGTTTGTGCGGCCATTTCTTAGGCCCCCCCGCCCAAATCCAGCGAATTGATGTATTTGCGGCCCGCTTCCAGCGCCGCCGCGACGGCCTCGGTGACAGGGAGTTCACGCGATTTTGCCAGCTTGATCAGCATCGGCAGGTTTGCGCCGTAGATGATGCGGCGTTCAGAGGCCGCACAGGCCATCAGCGACAGGTTCGACGGCGAGCCGCCAAACATATCGGTCACCATCACCACGCCCTGCCCCTGATCAACCGCATCGGCGGCGTCACAAATCTCGCGCTGTTTGGCGGCGCGGTCATGGTCATCTTCAATCGCAATCGCCCGCATGGAGGTCTGCGGACCAACCACGTGTTCGACGGCGGAAAGATATTCCCGCGCCAAGCCGCCATGTGCCACGATCACGATACCGATCACGCGTGTCTTACCTCGACCTTATGGCAGGCGTCGTTGCTGCCCTGCGTTCCAATTCACGATGCCGTTTTGACACCGGCCAGCCCGCTTCTGCAAGCACATTGCCGAGTTTTTCTGCAACTGCAACAGAGCGATGTTGTCCGCCTGTGCAGCCAAACCCGATTGAGAGATGCGCCTTACCCTCCGCAAGATGGGCTGGAAGCAGCATCAGAACAAGACCTTGCAACCTTGGGAAGAAATCAACAAAGCGTGGGTCGGCTTCGATATGGGCGGTGACGGCGGCATCGCGGCCATCTTTGTCGCGCAGATCGGCCTGCCAGTAGGGATTCGCCAGAAAGCGGCAGTCAAACACCATATCAAGCCCGCGCGGCAGCCCGCGTTTGTAGCTGAAAGATTGCAACGACACCGCCATATGGGTGGATTTGGTTTGGTCAAACCATTGGCCGATTTCAGCTTTCAGATCATGCGGTGACATCTCGGTGGTGTCGATCAGATGATCGGCGCGCACCCGCACCGGGGCCAGCAGATCAATTTCGCGCGCGATGCCCTCGGTCGGGGTTTCCAGTGGCGCAAGCGGGTGGCGACGGCGGGTTTGCGAATAGCGACGGATCAGTTCGGACGGGTCGCAATCGAGATAGATCAGTTCAAGCCCGACGCGGGGATCGCGGGTCAGCGTGTCAATCAGCTCAATCAGCGCCGTGGTATTAAAATCACGGTTGCGCACATCCAGGCCCAGAGCAATCGGGCGGCCAAGGCTTGGGCCGTCGATCAGCCGGGGGACAAGGCTTAGGGGAAGGTTGTCGATCACTTCAAACCCCAGATCCTCCAGCGCGTGGATCGCTGTCGAGCGGCCAGCCCCCGAGGGGCCGGTGATCAGCACCAGTTGATGCTCTGCGCTAGGTTCCGTCTGCGGTGTCAAAAAGTGCCTCATGCCAACCGAGTGCCCTTCAGATAGCACAGGACTGAGGCTGCAAAATGGTTGCTTTGTGCCCCAAGAACAAGGGGTAGCGTGATGCCTAGCAAAGATATGGTGCGAAGGGGAGGCAGGCGGTCGGGTTCCGTAAGGTCAAGATCGGCGACCAAGGTTATGGGCGCGACGCCGCGGGGGGGGGAATGCAGCAGGCCGATGCCGCGCGCCTCTATCATACCGGAAAGGCTGGGGGGGCAGCTGGCGATAAGCTGTTGGTCTTGCGGGGTGATCTGGGTTTGATCATCTGCGATAAGCTCTGCGCCATAGGCGATCAGTTGCAAGGCCAGCGTAGATTTTCCGGTGCCTGATGCGCCGATGATCAGCACGCCATGCCCGTTCACCGCCACGCAACTGGCGTGCATCAGCAGGGTGCTCACACCGGCAGACCAACCACAAACCGCGCGCCGAGCGGGTCAGAGGTGGGGTCGGCGTTGGTGGGGCGGATGTTTTCAGCCCAGATCACGCCGCCATGCGCTTCGACGATCTGCTTGGAGATCGACAGGCCAAGGCCGGAGTTATTACCAAAATGTGTGGGGGGGCGATCGGAGTAAAACCGCTTGAACACCTTGGTCAGCGCCTGTTCCGGGATACCCGGCCCGGTGTCTTCAACCACGATCAGCACACGGTTTTCACGGCGGCGAGCCCAAACCCGCACCGCATCGCCATCATCGCAGAACGACACCGCATTGGTGATCAGGTTGACGAATACCTGCGCAAGACGGCCCTCTAGCCCGTGGATCTTGATCGCATCAGTGGGGAAATCGGTAATGAATTCAACGTTCTTCTCGCGCGCCTGATCGCCGAGATATTCGGTGAGGTTGGCGAGGGTTTTGACGAGGTTGAACTCCTCCTCCTCCTCTTTCACCAATTCACTATCAAGGCGTGAGGCGTTGGAGATATCCGACACCAAACGATCCAGACGCCGCACGTCGTGTTCGATGACGTTCAGCAATTTCTCGCGGTGTTCTTCTTTCTTCACCATCCGCATCGAGCCGACAGCTGAGCGCAAACTGGCGAGGGGGTTCTTGATCTCATGCGCCACATCCGCCGCGAACTGCTCATTGGCGTCGATGCGGTCATAGAGGGCCGCGACCATTCCGCGCATCGCCACCGACAGGCGGCCGATTTCATCGGGACGCGCCGCAAGATCGGGGATTCGCACCCGGCCCGGCGACATTTTGCGCGCGTCACGGTCACGGCCCAATTCCGCAGCCGCCGCCAAATCTGACAGAGGATTGGCGATGGTCGAGGCCAAAACCAGCGACAGGCCGATGGAGACCAGCAATGCTATCACGAACATCTGCAGGATCTGTTCGCGCTCATAGCGGACCAACCGGTCAATCTCGCCCTCAGCAGAGGTCAGCACCACGGCCCCAATCACCGCGCCGCCAAACCGCACCGGACTTGCGACCGAGAACTGCGCGCCGCCCTCGACGCCGCGCCCGGTGTTGACTGCGACATCGCCGCCCAGTGCGCGGGTATAAAGATCGCGCGCCATCGCCTCGCCGTCGGCGGCAGAACGGGTGCGATTGCCTGCGCCCAAAAGGCCCGAGACAGCCTCCCAAATACCATTGAGAAAATCGGTGATGATGGTCTTACGCTCATCGCGCAAAGCATCACCGGGACGGGCTTGGCCGATGCTGTGCGTCACCAGCAAACCTTTGGGATCAAACACAAACACCTCAACACCCGGCGCCACGGCCAAGCCTGCCAGACTTACAAGCAGGCTGCCGTTGGCATTGTTAGCGACCGTCTCAACGACATTGGAAATCAACTGCGCCTCAGTCACCAAGGCCTTTTCGCGCTGCAAAACCAGACTGTCGCGGAACGGGTTCATGAACAGAACACCCGCGACCAAAATCACCAGCGCCATCAGATTGAACACGATGATCTTGCGTGCCAAAGGTGAGCGGTTCAGCGAGACGATACCGCGCCGCCCCCGCCCTGCGGAGAGCGCATTATCTGCCACAACCTCGGGCGAGACCCAGTCTTCGCCCAACAGCAGCTCTCCCGGCTTCTTCGCCGGGGTCGCGTTTTTCATCGATATGTTTTGCGCCGCTGTCATGGCCTGGCGGTCACTCTTCGTTGTAGCGATAGCCAATGCCATACAGCGTCTCAATCGCCGCGAAATCATCGTCAACCGAGCGCATTTTCTTGCGCAAGCGCTTGATATGGCTGTCGATGGTGCGGTCATCAACATAGACCTGATCGTCGTAAGCCACATCCATCAGCTGATCGCGGCTTTTCACGAAACCGGGGCGCTGTGCGAGGGCTTGCAGCAGCATGAATTCGGTCACAGTCAGCGAGACATCGCGGCCTTTCCAGGACACCGAATGGCGCAGCGGGTCCATCCGCAGATGGCCACGCTCCATAATCTTGGTTTCTTCGGTGACGGCAACTTCGCCGGTGGCAATCGCATCATTGCGGCGCAAAAGCGCGCGGATACGTTCGACCAACAGCCGCTGGCTGAACGGCTTTTTGACATAATCGTCAGCCCCCATCCGCAGCCCAAGCACCTCGTCAATCTCATCATCTTTCGAGGTCAGGAAGATCACCGGCATGGAGGATTTCTGCCGCAGGCGCTGCAGCAAATCCATGCCGTCCATCCGCGGCATCTTGATGTCGAGCACTGCCATATCGGGCATCCGGCGGTTGAAAGCATCCAAAGCAGATTGGCCATCGTTGAAGGTTTCGACCTCAAACCCCTCAGCTTCCAGAGTCATCGAAACCGACGTCAGGATGTTCCTGTCGTCGTCTACAAGGGCTATCCTTGCCATGTTTGGGCTTCCCTATACTGCTCGGCTTGCCTGATTTGCTTGCCTGATTTTTGACACATATTCCGTTTTCCGGGCCTCGTTAGCAACTGCTAACTGCGAATCACCCATGGCTTGAGACTCCATCAGGCGCTAAATTTCCAAATGAATGACTAATATGACGCAGTTTTCCGATCGGCTCCATTTTAGTTGCGCTAACCCGAATTTGGTTGCGCTAACTGTGCCTTGGCGTCCTATTCCGTGCAAAATCCGTATGTTATAGCGAAGGGACGAGGCCCAGATCTTGGGTTTTCGCAGAAATGTCTGAAGTTTGGGCATTACGTGTTGGAAACTATACCGCCTTAGATTGGCGGGAACGGGAGCTTGCAGAATGACCATAGGACGCGTGAACCCATCGCAAAGGTTGGAAGATCAAGGCATCAACGGGCTGGGGCGCGTCTATTATAACTCTATCGAGCCTGCGTTGATTGAGTCCGCCGTGGCGCGCGGCGAGGGCAAGCTGGGCAAGGGCGGGGCGTTTTTGTGCACCACCGGGCAGTTTACCGGCCGTTCGCCGAAGGATAAATTCGTGGTCCGCACCGCCGGGGTTGAGGACTCGATCTGGTGGGAAAACAACGCGGCGATGGCACCCGAGGCGTTTGATCGGCTGTACACGGATATGTTGGCACATATGCAGGGCCGCGAGTATTTCGTGCAGGATCTGTTCGGCGGGGCCGACCCGGTTTACCGCCTGGATGTGCGGATAGTGACGGAGTTGGCATGGCACGGGTTGTTCATTCGCCACATGCTGCGCCGCCCGGAGCGGGCGGAGTTGGACAGTTTTGTACCGGAATGGACGGTGATCAACTGTCCGTCGTTTGAGGCTGACCCTAAGTTGCATGGTTGCCGGACCTCAACGGTGATCGCGCTGAATTTTGAGCGCAAGCTGATCCTGATCGGCGGCACCGCCTATGCGGGTGAGAATAAAAAAGCGGTGTTCACGCTGCTGAATTACCTTTTGCCGGAAAAGGGTGTGATGCCGATGCACTGCTCAGCCAACCATGCGATTGGCAATCCGGTGGATTCGGCGGTGTTCTTTGGGCTTTCTGGCACCGGCAAGACCACGCTTTCGGCGGACCCGTCGCGGATTTTAATCGGCGATGACGAGCACGGCTGGTCGGATCGCGGCACCTTCAACTTTGAGGGTGGCTGCTATGCCAAGACCATCAACCTGTCGGCGGAAGCCGAGCCCGAGATTTACCGCACCACCTCGCGCTTTGGTACGGTGGTGGAGAATATGGTGTTCGATCCTGAAACTTTGGAGCTGGATTTCACCGACAGCAGCCTGACCGAGAACATGCGCTGTGCCTATCCGTTGGAGTATATTTCCAACGCGTCTGACACTGGCATGGGCGGTCATCCGAAGCATGTGATCATGCTGACTTGCGATGCTTACGGGGTGTTGCCGCCGGTCGCACGGCTGACGCCGGCGCAGGCGATGTATCACTTCCTGTCGGGCTTCACCTCAAAAACTCCGGGGACCGAGCGCGGGATTGTGGAGCCGACGCCGACGTTCTCGACCTGTTTCGGAGCGCCGTTCATGCCGCGCAGGCCTGAGGTTTACGGCAAGCTGTTGCAGGCGAAGATCGCGAAGTTTGGCGCATCGTGCTGGCTGGTAAATACCGGCTGGACGGGGGGCAAGTTTGGTACGGGCAAGCGGATGCCAATCAAGGCGACGCGGGCACTGCTTACGGCGGCTTTGGATGGCTCGCTTGGCGCGGGGGAATTCCGCCGCGATCCGAACTTTGGCTTTGAGGTTCCGGTTTCGGTGGCGGGGGTGGATGCGACCCTGTTGGACCCGCGCACGACTTGGGGCGACAAGGCGGCTTACGATGCGCAGGCGAAAAAGCTGGTGGGGATGTTTGCCGATAATTTCGCGCAATATGTGCCGTTCATTGATGCGGATGTGAAGGCGGCGGCGATTGGGTGAGATGGGAAAGGTCCCAACGCGGAACTATTTTCGGATGCTTTGATTTCCAAGGCTTGCAGGGCGGCGGTAAGTCTCTGTTGAGTTTTGGCTTGCTGCATCTACGGCTGGGGGTTTCACACCCCCAGACCCCTGTGGGATATTTATGAACAGATGAAAAATTTTAGATACGTTTTAGATATCAGAGGCCAACCGCCCGACGCATCAGGTTTAACCCGGTCAGCACCAGCAGGATTTGCGTCCAGCGGCGGAATTTCGACTGATCGAGGCGATCTTGGATGGCGACGCCGATAGATTGGCCGAGTATGGCGGGCAGCACGAGGGCAGCGGAAAACGCGGTGCGGCTGGGGCTTAAAACCCCGGAGTGCAGGTGGGCTGCCAGCAAAACCGCAGCGCCGATCAGGAACACCACGCCTTGCACGCGGACGGTTTCCAGTTTGTCGGCTTTGATTGACAGCAGATAGACCAGCAAGGGCGGGCCCCAGACACCGGAGACGCCGCCGTAAAGCCCGCCGATGGCCCCCAGTATCCATTCGGCTCGGGTCCGGTGTTCCAAGCGCAGGGCGAGGCCAATGCCTGCCAGTTGCAGGGCGGCGAAGGCGGTGATCGGCGCGCCTAGCAGCAGCAGGAACAGATCTTGCGGGATCACGCGGACGAATTGCGCTGAAATCACGATGAAAATCACGGTGGCAATCAGCAGCCGGCGGTAGGTGATTGCGGTTTCCCATGCGGGGGCGAGGCCTTGGCGGAAGGCTTGGCTGAGGTTGGAGATCAGGGTGGGCAGGATCAGACCCGCGAGCGCTGTTTCGGGCGGCAGGAAGCTGGAGAAAGCGGAGATCATGATCATCGGCATGGCAAAACCGACAGCGCCTTTGACGAAGCCCGCAAAACAGGTGATGGCGAGGGCGACCGCGAAAGCCTGCGGCGTGAGGCCTGCCATAAGGTATTCCATGCGCGCCCTCCGCTCTGCGGCCTGTCTAAAGCAGGGCGCTGCGCTGTGCATCCTGAAAATCCATCACGACACTTTCAGTCTTTTGCGCAGCTAATGGAGAATTAATATTGCGCTGCGGTTGCGAAGGGATTAGGCGTTTTGCAGATGCAGCATGTGGCGAGGACGAGATGGCTTTGGATCAGAACGCGGGTGTTATGACCGATCTGCTGGGGCTGACCGCCGAGGCTTTGCCGGAAGTTGAGACGCTGTTTGAGCGCGGGCGGGAGGCTTTGCGCGGGCTGGTCACGGGGGCGGGCAAAGTCTCGGCTGCGGCGATGGAGCAGCATCAGTTTGCGGCGCATAGCTTGGCTTGGCTGGCGACTTATACCGAAGCTTTGCGGCAGTTGCGGGCTTGGGCGGGGCGGTTGGCGGACGACGGCAAGTTTGGCGAGATGGAGGAATTGATCCTGCAGATCGGCTTTGGCGAGTATCTGAGCCAGATTTATGGCGGGATTCCAATGTCGCAGGGCGAGATGGCGCGGCTGGGGGATCTGGGGATTTCGGCGGCTCCGGGGCTTGCGGCGGCTGTGTTGATGGCCGAGGGCAATAGTCCTGCGGCGCGGATGCGGTTGGTTGCCCTGATGCAGGACAATCAGGGCCGGGCGTGCTTTGGGGTCACCGGGCTGAATGATGAGTTGGAGATGATCCGCGACCAGTTCCGCCGCTTTGCCGATGAAAAGGTGGTCCCGTTCGCGCATGGCTGGCATCTGCGCGATGAATTGATTCCGATGGAGATCATCACGGCTTTGGCCGAAATGGGGGTGTTCGGGCTGACGATCCCGGAGGAGTTTGGCGGCTTTGGGTTGTCAAAGGCCTCAATGGTGGTGGTCAGTGAGGAGCTGTCGCGGGGGTATATTGGGGTTGGGTCGTTGGGGACTCGGTCTGAGATTGCCGCCGAATTGATCTTGTGCGGCGGGACGGACGCGCAGAAGGCGCAGTGGTTGCCGAAGCTGGCTTCGGGCGAGATTTTGCCGACGGCGGTGTTTACCGAACCCAATACCGGCAGCGATCTGGGGGCTTTGCGCACCAGGGCGGTTGCGGGGCCGGAGGGCTGGGAGGTTACGGGGAATAAAACCTGGATCACCCATGCGGCGCGAACGCATGTGATGACGTTGCTGGCGCGGACCGACCCGGAGACGACGGATTATCGCGGCTTGTCGATGTTTCTGGCTGAAAAAGTGCCGGGGACAGATGCCGAGCCGTTTCCGACGCCGGGGATGACGGGCGGCGAGATTGAGGTTCTGGGTTATCGCGGCATGAAGGAATACGAGCTGGCGTTTGACGGCTTTAAGGTGGCGGCGGACAACCTTTTGGGCGGGGTGCCGGGGCAAGGCTTCAAGCAGTTGATGCAGACGTTTGAATCTGCGCGCATCCAGACTGCGGCGCGGGCGATTGGGGTGGCGCAGAACGCTTTGGAAGTGGGGATGCAATACGCAACGGATCGTAAGCAGTTCGGCAAAGCCCTGATCGAATTTCCGCGGGTGGCGGGGAAGCTTGCGATGATGGCGGTGGAAATTATGATCACCCGGCAGCTGACCTATTTCAGCGCATGGCAGAAGGATCACGGCAAGCGCTGCGATCTGGAGGCGGGGATGGCCAAGCTGCTGGGCGCGCGGGTGGCTTGGGCTGCGGCGGATAATGCGTTGCAGATCCATGGCGGCAACGGCTTTGCGCTGGAGTATCAGATCAGCCGCATCCTGTGCGATGCGCGGATTTTGAACATCTTTGAGGGCGCGGCGGAAATTCAGGCGCAGGTGATCGCGCGGCGGTTGCTGGATTAGCACGGGGGGAAAGGGCGCCGTCCGGGGCGCCCAAGTTGTTCCCAGCGGGGAATGACTTGTGGAATTCTTCAAAATCCTGCCCACTTTCCACAACATGTTGTGGTGGAAGGACGGATCAGAGAAATCGGCTTAGGGTCTGCCGCGTGATGGACGCAGATTGCCGAGCCGTGGATGCAGCTTGCCTGCGATGACATAGGCCGCCCCGAAAGCCAGCCCCGAGGCGGCGAAGATGAAGTTCAAAGGTGCTACCCAAAGCACCAGCCACGCCATGCCGGGGGTGGCGATGCCCGAGACATCGCGGAAGCTGGAATAGACGGCGGCCATCTCGGCGCGCTCGGACGGCTTGACTGACATCATGAAGGGCAGACCTCCTGACACATCCAGCATGACAAGACCGAACGAGCCGAGGAACAGGCAGGCGATGGTAAGCGTGGGGGCGAAGGCAAGAATGGTGGCGGCGCAGAACAGGATGGCGCAATAGGCCAAGGCGCGGCGCAGGGCTACTCGGACCGAGCGGCGGCGCACCCATGCAGCCATGAAGGGCGACAGCAGCAGGGTGGCGTTGGAGACTGACAGCATGAAGCCGCCGAGTTTATCGCCCAAGCCGGATTCAATGCAGAATACGGGCACATAGACGACATAGACCCACCAGCCACAGCTGCGGATCACTGCAAACAGCCAGCCTGCGATCAGGCGCGGTTGGCGGAAGAAGCGGCCCAAGTAGGCCAATGGATTGACGGCGGGGCCTTTGGCGCGGGTGATTTGCTTGCCAGAGCCGAGGCGCAGATACCAGAACACCGCGAACAGGATCACTGCGAAGACGGCGGCCACGATGAAGGGCAACGGGGCCCAAAGCGCGCGCATGTAGACGCCGCTCATCGGGCCGATGGCCCATGGGGCTGCGGCATAGACCATCTGCAGGCTTTGGGTGCGGCCGAGATCGGCGCGCGGCACGTAATCCAGCACATAGGCGTTAAAGCAGACAAAGCAGGTTACGGTCGCCATCGACATGATCAGGATGCCCAGCTGCACCGACCATTGCGTGCCCAGCACGAACAGCACCATCGAGATCAAATAGAACACACAACCCGCCGAATAAACCCAGCGGCGCGGCCAGATCTGGGTCAGGCGCGGCACCATCAGGCCCCAGAACAGGGTGATGACGCCTGCGGTGAGGTAAACTGTGGACAGGTTCTGCGCCGACCCAAACGCATCATAGACTGCGATGGGAATGGTGGAGATCAGCGTGCCGCGCACCGCAGCTTCTAACCCCGCAAGCAAAGCGAAATGCTGGAGTTTTGGGCTGGAGGAGTGTTTCAACTCCAAAGACTGATACCGCAGGGCCATGGTGACATTTGACGCGGATTGGTCAAGGCGGTCTGTGCCGGAGGCGACGGCGGTTGGGTTGTCCGCGACTATTGTTGCGCCAAGATGGCTAATAATCGCGCACGAGCTTCGGGCAGAGGCTTGCCGTTTAAGGTGGGTTCCAAAGCGCGATTCAAGAAATGTCCGGTCAGGGCAAGGCCTTGGGCAATTTCAACCGGGCTGGCGGGCCCCTGCCCCAGCAAAACCGCCGGCAAGGGCAACAGCCGCCCCGCCCATTCGCCCGCCGCATCCCGGTTCACCGCGCGGCCGGTTTTCGGGCTGACATAGGCCAGATCCTCACGGCTGCCGGTGATGGCGCATTGGGTCAGATCGAGGGCAAAGCCGAGTTCCTCCAACAGGTTTAGCTCCCAGCGCAGATACTCCGGCGGCCAGCCGGGGGTTTGCAGCGCATCCAGCAAGGCGATGCAGCGGGCGTAAAGCGCCGGATGCGGCTCGCGGTCGGGCAAGGCTATATGCAGCATGGCGCAGATCGCGTTGAGGCCAGCAAGGTTCAACCGATCGGTCAGCACCCACGCCCGGCTGCGCAGCGGCTCGACCTTGAAGCTGCCGATCTGTTCGGACAGCCGCGCCTGCCAGACCACATCGACCTGGCTGCCCGGCTGCAACACCGCCGCCATCCGGCGCGAGGCACCACCGCGCACCACGCCCGCATGCCGGCCATGCGCCTGCGTAAACACCTCGATGATCGCCGATGTCTCGCCATGCGGCCGCACCGAAATCACCGCTCCCTGATCGCGCCATTCCATGACGGCAGTATCGACGCAGCGTTATGGCAGAGCAAGGCTTGCCATTGCAGGATTTTACGGCAGACTGCGCGTATGTTGGCCAGACTGACCGCCTTTGCCCTTGCCATAGTTGGCCTCGCCGCCCTGCGCGCGCAGTTTGATGCGCTGACCGGTCTTCCCTTGGCCGTGGACAGAATTTGGGCAATGACCGCCTATTTCACCATTCTGACCAATGCCTTGCTGGTGGCGTATCTCTTGGCAATCACCAAAGGCTGGCAAATTTCAGCCTCGCGCGCGGCGGGGGTGTTGGTGGCGATTGCCACGGTAGGGATTCTGTATCACGCGCTGCTGGCCAGCCAATTTCCGACCGAGGGTCTTGGCTGGTGGGCCGATCTGGGGCTGCATACGGTGATGCCTTTGGGCTTTGCTGTGTGGTGGTTGGCCTTCGCCCCGAAACATGTGCGCTGGTCGGATGTGCCGCAGTGGCTGATTTGGCCCGCGATATATGCGGCTTATGCGCTGATCCGGGGGCAACAGACGAGGGCTTGGGCCTATCCGTTCCTGAACGCCGACGCCTTGGGCTGGCCGCATGTTGTGCGCAACATCGGTGCGCTGGTGGTGGCGCTGGTGCTGCTCAGCCTTGCCATCGCGGCACTGGCGCGCATCCTTCAATCGGCGAGACCTGCCTGATCGAGCAGGGTGCGGCCTTGACGATCCTCCAGTTCAATCACCCAAAGATCAGGATCGCGGCTGCGCTGGCGGGCGAGCAGGGCATCCACTTCGGACTCGGGACCATCCGCCAGAACCACCCAGACCCGGGCGTCGGCCAAAAGGTCAAACGAGCGTTGATAGGCCCGGGCCTGGCCGTTCAGCAGGGCGACTTTCACCACAACCGCGCCCGCCGTAGGGTCGCCCTTGGCGGTGACATAGACAGGAATATCGGCCAACCGCAGCCGGGTCAGATAGGCGGAAACCCAGAGGTCAGAGGTGAGGCGCGCACTCATCGTTGCTCTTTCTGAAATACTCCCCCCGGAGGGATCGACCGATCAACCTGCGCACGCTTTGAGGCGTTGAGGCCGAAATTTGCGACAAATTTCGTGCCGGAATTCGTTACGAATTCCGCCCGCTTCACGCCTCGCCGTCTTTGAAATCCAGACCCATTTCGGAATAACGCTCTGGCTCGTCCTGCCAGTTTTCGCGCACTTTTACCTGCAGGAACAGATGCACGGTGCGGCCCAAGAATTCCGAGATATCCGCGCGGGCGGCCTGACCGATGCTTTTGATCGTCTCACCCTTATTGCCCAGCACGATGCCTTTGTGGCCATCGCGCGAGACATAGATGATCTGGTCAATCCGGGTGCTGCCATCCGGTTTGTCTTCCCATTTCTCGGTCTCGACGGTCAGTTGATAGGGGAGTTCTTCGTGCAGCCGCAGCGTCAGCTTTTCGCGGGTCATTTCCGAGGCGATCATCCGCATCGGCAGATCCGCGATCTGGTCTTCGGGGTAGAACCACGGGCCATCGGGGATCTGCGCGCCCAGCCATTCACGCAAGTCTTTGACGCCGTAGCCTTTTTCGGCTGAGATCATAAAGGTTTTCGCAAACGGAAAGGCTTCGTTCATCTTTTCGGCCAAAGCCAAAAGCACCTCAGCCTTGACCTTGTCAATCTTGTTGATCGCCAAGGCCACAGCTTGGCCTTGCGGAATCTGGTCTTTCATCCGGTCGATGATGGTCGCCACACCTTCGGTCAAACCCCGGTTGGCCTCGATCAGCAGCACGATCAGATCGGCATCGGCAGCGCCGCCCCAAGCAGCCTTGACCATGGCGCGGTCCAAGCGGCGGCGGGGGCGGAACAGGCCGGGAGTGTCAACGAAGACGATCTGCGCCACGCCCTCCATCGCCACGCCGCGAATACGGGTGCGGGTGGTTTGCACTTTATGCGTCACAATCGACACTTTCGCGCCGACCATACGGTTCAAGAGGGTGGATTTGCCAGCGTTCGGTTCGCCAATCAGCGCCACAAAGCCCGCGCGGGTGCCGGGGCCATCTGGCATCCGGCCAGTCAGTTTGCTGTCTTCAGTCATCAGAAGTCTCCATCCGGGCCAGAAGGGCGCGGGCTGCGGCTTGTTCGGCCACACGTTTCGATCCGGCGCGGGCAAGTTCAGCCTCGCCACTTTCCAGCTTTACTTCAACGGTGAAGATTGGCTGGTGGTCTGGGCCTTCACGGCACTGTTCGGTGTAAATTGGCGGCGGCATGGCACGGGCTTGCGCCCATTCTTGCAGCGAGGTTTTCGGGTCGCGGGCGTCTTGCTCCACCGCGCCGATGCGCGCGCCCCAGAGGCGCAGGATCAGCGCGCGGGCGGCGTCGAAACCGCCGTCTTGGTAAACGGCGGCGATCACCGCTTCCATCGCGTCGCCGAGCAGGGCTTCTTTGCGACGACCGCCGGAGAGCATTTCAGAGCGGCCAAGTTTCAGCACATCACCGAGGCCGACTTCGCGGGCGACTTCGGCGCAGGCCTCTTTGCGCACCAAAGCGTTGAAGCGGGGGGCTAGTTGGCCTTCTGATGCAGCGATGTCGGCCCCCAGCAGCGCTTCGGCCATCACGAGTCCGAGCACGCGATCACCAAGAAATTCAAGGCGTTGGTTGTCGGGGCGGGTGGTCGACGAAATCGAGGCGTGCGTGACGGCGCGCAGCAGCAGGTCTGGCTGGCGGAAACTGTGCCCGATGCGCGCCTCGAAGGCTTTGAGATCGGCTGCGAGCTTCACTCCACCGCCTTGAAGAAGCGGTCGGCGCGCCAGGTCCAGAAGAACAGCATCGAGGTGCCCGCTGACGAGAAGATCACCCGGTCGGCGCGGCCGATCAGGTTTTCGGCGGGCACGAAGCCGACGCCGCCGACGGCTTGGGCGAAGCGGCTGTCTTGGCTGTTGTCGCGGTTGTCGCCCATGAAGAAATACTCGCCCTCAGGCACGGTGAATACGTCGGTGTTGTCGGCGTAACCATCGTTTTCGATATTCATCACGTCATGCACGACGCCGTTCGGCAGGGTTTCGTGGAAGCGTTCTTTCTGACAGATCGCGCCATCGCCGACAGCGCCGTTGCTGCAACGCGGGCGGGATTTCATCGGGCCTTGCGGCTCCATCACTTCTTCAAAAGTGCCGTCTGGGACTTGCGGCACAACCGCGCCGTTGATGTAGAGCACGCCCTGTTTCATCTGGATCTTGTCGCCGGGCAGGCCGATCAGGCGTTTGACGAAATCAGAGCCGTTGACCGGATGGCGGAATACCACAACGTCGCCGCGTTCGGGTTCGGAGGCGAAGATGCGACCGGAGATCGGGCAGAGCGCGAAGGGGCAGGAGTATTTCGAATAGCCGTAGGCCATTTTGTTGACGAAGACGAAATCGCCGACCAGCAGGGTGTCTTTCATCGATTCCGAGGGAATCCAGAACGGCTGGAACAGCAGGGTGCGGAAAGCGCCTGCGATCAGCAGGGCGTAGACGACGGTTTTGATCGTCTCGACAATGCCGCTATCGTTTTTCGCCATGATGTCCGTCTTCCTTCAGATTTGCCGCTGCCTGCGCGGCTTTTCTTTATTTTGCGCTACATGCGCGCCGGGGGCTGCGGAGTCAAGTTGGCGCGGGGCCGGGGCGGGCTTCGATGACGACGTATGCCTGCGCCCAAGGGTGATCGTCGGTCAAAGTCACGTGAATGATCGCGTGATGACCCGTTGGGGTCATTTGCGCGAGGCGTTCGGCAGCCCATCCGGTGAGGTGCATCACGGGCTGTCCGGTGCGCAGGTTTGATACAGCCATATCTTTCCAAGAGATGCCCATGCGCAGGCCGGTACCCAGCGCCTTGGAGCAAGCCTCTTTCGCGGCCCAGCGTTTGGCGTAGGTGGCGGCTATGGCGCGGGGGCGGGAGTCTGCTTTTTTCTGTTCGCGTTCGGTGAAGACGCGGGTTTTGAAACGGTCTCCGTGGCGGGCGAGGGTGGCCTCGATCCGCTCGATATTACACAGGTCTGAACCGATTCCGAGGATCATTCAGGCGCGGGCCGCATCCATCAGGCGGCGCATTTCTTCGATGGCGGCTTCAAGACCGACATAGATCGCCTCACCGATCAGGAAGTGGCCGATGTTGAGTTCCGCGATTTCGGGGATGGCGGCGATGGGGGCGACGTTATCATAGGTCAGGCCGTGGCCGGCGTGAACCTCAAGCCCAAGGCTGTGGGCGAAGGCCGCGCCTTTGCGCAGGGCGTCGAGTTCGGCTTCGGCCTCGGCGTGGTGGCCTTCGGCATGCAGGTCGGAGTAGTGGCCGGTGTGGAGTTCCACCACAGCGGCACCGATGCGGGCGGACGCCTCTATCTGGCGGGGGTCGTGGCCGATGAACATCGACACCCGGCAGCCTGCTTCGCGCAGGGGCGTGATGAATTGGGTCAGGCGGTTGGCGTCGATGGCGACATCCAAGCCGCCTTCGGTGGTGCGTTCGGCGCGGTTTTCCGGCACAAGGCAAACGGCGTGGGGTTTCAGGCGCAGGATGATCGCGGCCATCTCGTCGGTCGCGGCACATTCGAAGTTTAGCGGAATACCAAGGCCAGCGCGCAGGGCTTCCATATCGGCGTCACGGATGTGGCGGCGGTCTTCGCGCAAATGCGCCGTGATGCCGTCTGCCCCGGCGAGTTCAGCGATCAGCGCGGCGCGCAGCGGATCAGGCCAGACCGAGCCGCGCGCATTGCGCACCGTTGCCACATGATCAATGTTGACGCCAAGCCGTTGCCGCACCGTCATTTTACGCTCTCCCGTAATCGTCATGGGATACTAGTGCGCATCCGCGCTGCCGTCATCCCCGGCAGAGTGCTTTTCAGCGTCTTTGTCACTGCGGTGCAGCAGACGATTTTTGGCCTCGGACACCGCGAGTTTCAGGCGGTGGCGACGTTCGCGCCGATCATCGGCCTTGGCGGCGCGGGCTTTTTGGTATGTCTGCACCAAGGGGATGGTCAGATAGTAGGCCACCGCCGAAATCACGATGCCGGGCAGCAGAGCGCCGATGAAATAGGGCACATAAATCTCATGCCAAAACCGGATCAGTCCGCCCCAATGCATGGTCTCGGGGGTGAAGATGGCAACCATGTTGCGCCACAGATCGGTTCCGGCATGGGCAAACGCTTCGCCGATCGCCCCGGCGCTGAGCGGTTCCTGTACGCCCATGATCCAATGCCCGAAGGTCATCGCGATCACAGCGAAGAACGGCGTGGTCAAAGGGTTGGTGTTGAAGGTGCCCAAGAGGGCCGCCAGAACATTGCCGCGCACCAGCCGGGCGGCACCCCAAGCGGCGACAAATTGCAGGCCGGGCAGCGGCAGGAAGCCGATCAGCGATCCGGCAAAGATGCCGCGCGCAATGCGGTGGGGGTCGTCGGGCAGACGGCTCATCCGGTGGATGACGTAACGGGTCGCGCGTTTGAAGCCACCCTTCGGGTAGACCATCTCGCGCATCCAGGCGAGCCATCCCAGCGGTTGCCGACGTTTGAAAACCATAGAGCGGCCCGATTCCTTCTTGCCCGGTGACCCTGCGGATAGCCCGTCAGGGTTTGCGTGTCATATCACGATGCCGCGACACTTGTGCGACATCGGTTTCGGCCTCTAGCGCCGTCATCACCATGTGCAAGTGTTCAACGTCGCGCAAGTCCACGTCGATGATAAGTCTGTAAAAATCCGGTTTGCGTTCGGTAAACCGCAGATCGGATATGTTGGCTTTCTGCTCACCAATCAAGGTGCATATCCGGCCCAAAACGCCTTGGTCGTTGGAGATGGCGACATCCAGCGCAACGGTGTTGACGGCGGCATGACGGCCCGCGTGCCATTGCAGATCAACCCAGCGGTTGGGTTGTTCTTCAAACTCCTCCAGCGCGGGGCAATCAATCGCATGGATCAACACGCCTTGGCCGCGATAGGTGATGCCGACGATACGCTCGCCGGGCAAAGGCTGGCAGCAAAGGGCACGGCGGAAGGTTTGATCATCGGGCATACCAATGACGGCGCGGGCGGATTCGACCTCATCCGCGCCGCGCTGGATCAGTTCGGGATAGAGGGTTTCGACGACTTTGCGGGCGGTGAGTTCGGCAGAGCCAAGGGCGGCGAGAAGTTCGGCCTCATCGGGCATCCCGAGCATTTTCGCGGCGGTGCGCAGGGCTTTGTCCGTGGCCTTTTTGCCAACATGTTCAAAGGCGGCGCGGGCAAGTTCCTGGCCAAGCCGGACAAAACGGCCGCGATCTTCTTCGCGCAGGGATTTGCGAATCGCGGCCTTGGCGCGGCCTGTGGTGACAATGTCGATCCAACTGGCCTGCGGGCGTTGGCCTTCGGCGGTGATGATCTCTACCGATTGGCCGTTTTTCAGCCGGGTCCACAAAGGCACGCGGATGCCGTCGATCTTGGCGGAGACACAGGAATTGCCGATGCGGGTGTGGATTGAATAGGCGTAATCCAAGGGTGTGGCCCCGCGCGGCAGTTGCACCACATCGCCCTTGGGGGTGAAGCAGAACACCTGATCGGAATACATCTCTAGTTTGACGTTTTCGAGAAATTCGTCGTGATCGCCCTCGTCCAGACGTTCGGTCATCGCGGCGATCCATTTGGCGGGATCAACGGCAAACGGGTTCTTGGCGCGCACGCCTTCGCGGTAGGACCAGTGCGCGGCCACGCCTGCCTCGTTGACCTCGTGCATCTCACGGGTGCGGATTTGCACCTCGACCCGTTTGCCGTCGCGGCCCGATACCGTGGTGTGGATCGAGCGGTAGCCGTTGGATTTCGGCTGGCTGAGGTAGTCTTTGAACCGCCCCGGCACGGCACGCCAGCGCTGGTGGATCACACCCAAGATACGGTAGCAATCAGCAACCGAGGCGCAGATCACGCGGAAGCCGTAGATATCTGACAGGCGGCTGAACGCCAGATCCTTTTCCTGCATCTTGCGCCAGATCGAATAGGGTTTTTTAGCACGGCCATAAACGTCGGCGTCGATCTGCACCTTTTCCAGCACGGTGCGGATGTCGGCGGTGATCTGATGCACCACATCGCCGGATTCGCGTTGCAGGGTCAGGAAGCGGCGGATGATGGAATTGCGGGCTTCGGGGTTCAGCACGCGGAACGACAGGTCCTCAAGTTCTTCGCGCATCCACTGCATCCCCATGCGACCCGCGAGTGGCGCATAGATTTCCATGGTTTCGCGGGCCTTTTTGGCCTGCTTTTCCGGGTTCATCGACTTGATGGTGCGCATGTTGTGCAGACGGTCGGCGAGTTTGACCAAGATCACCCGCAGGTCTTTCGACATCGCCATGAACAACTTGCGGAAGTTCTCGGCCTGCTGCGATTCGGTATTCGACAGTTGCAGGTTGGTCAGCTTGGTGACGCCATCGACCAGTTCAGCCACTTCCTCGCCAAACAGCTTGGCGACTTCGGCATAGGTGGATTTGGTGTCTTCAATCGTGTCGTGCAACAGGGCCGTGATGATGGTGGCATCATCCAACTGCTGTTCGGTGAGGATGGCTGCGACCGCGACGGGGTGGGTGAAGTAAGGCTCACCCGATTTGCGCATCTGGCCGTCATGCATGTTTGACCCGTAGGCATAAGCCCGGCGGATCAGTTCAGAATTGCAACGTGGATTGTAGTTTTTAACCAGGGCGATGAGGTCTTCAACGTCGATCATCACCGCCCCGCGTTTCGGGAATTCCCGTAATTACAGCTCGCCTTGGGCTTCCATCAGCGCGCGCAGCAGCTTTTCTTCTGACATATCATCCTGCATCGGGCGATCAACCTCGCCAGACATCAGCAGAGCCATCTGATCTTCTTCCGGCTCGTCGACTTCGATCTGGGTCTGGTAACCCTCAATCATCCGCTCGCGCAGGGCATCGGCCAGCTGGGTTTCCTCGGCGATTTCGCGAAGGGCCACCACCGGGTTCTTATCGTCGTCACGATCTACAGTCGCGGCAGAGCCGGCCTGGATTTCGCGGGCCCGATGGGCCGCAAGCAGGACAAGTTCGAACCGGTTCGGAACCTTGTCAACGCAATCTTCAACCGTCACGCGGGCCATGAAAGACTCCAGTAGGGGAGGGGCTTTGAAGCGGTCTATTTAGGCGCGATGCTGCTGCTTGACAAGTGGATAATCAAGCGGATGCCCAGATCAATCCAAAGCCAGCGGAATGACTTCGGCGCGATCTTTCGCCGGAAGTGCCGCCAGCATCTGCGCCACGGTCAGGCGGGTGACAGGATGCTGCCAATCGGGGGCCACATCGGCAAGCGGCACCAGAACGAAAGCGCGCTCGGCCAGACGCGGATGCGGCAGGATCAGTTGATCAGGCGCAAGGCTGCGTTGATCGTCTGGGAGAAGATTTTTCCATTTCAGATAGTTGGAACGGTCAGGCAAGACTGATTCGCCCAAGGCCAGCAGATCAATATCAAGGCTGCGCATTCCCCAACGCTGCACGCGCTCGCGTCCGAATCTTGCCTCTATCATATGCAAACAAGTTAATATGTCAGATGCAGAGATCGCGTGACGCAACGTAACGACTGCGGCGGCGTTCACATAGTCCGGCCCCGCCCCGGCGGGGAAACATGGCGTTTGATACAGGGTACTTAGCCGTGTCACGCGCAGACCCACACGGTCAAGTTCCGCTATAGCGGCAAGAATTGTTGATTTTGGCGACATGTCGCCGAAATTCAGATTTGCACCAATCGCAACCAGAGCGTGCTTTAAGCCGGCCATTTTTGCTGGTATCCTATCAATAGATTGGCTTGCTCGCGCATCCGCGACACTGCTATTCACATTCATCGCCGTCGCCTTATCTACATTGGTAGTCAATTCACAAAAGCGCGGTTGGCGGACAGATTTTTCGAGGGGAAGACGATGTTTTACAAGGACGAACGGCTTGCGCTGTTCATTGATGGCTCAAACCTATATGCGGCCGCAAAGGCACTTGGGTTTGACATCGACTACAAGCTGCTGCGTCAAGAGTTCATGCGGCGTGGCAAGCTGCTGCGGGCGTTCTATTACACTGCGCTGCTGGAGAATGACGATTATTCGCCGATCCGCCCGCTGGTGGATTGGTTGAACTACAACGGCTTCACCATGGTCACCAAACCGGCCAAGGAATACACCGACAGCCAAGGCCGCCGCAAAGTCAAAGGCAACATGGACATCGAGCTTGCTGTCGATGCGATGGAACTGGCCCCGCGTGTCGATCATGTGGTGATTTTCTCGGGCGACGGTGATTTCCGACCCTTGGTGGAAAGCCTGCAGCGGCAAGGCGTGCGGGTTTCGGTGGTCTCGACCATCCGCAGCCAACCACCGATGATCGCCGATGAATTGCGCCGTCAGGCTGACAATTTCATCGAGTTGGATGAATTGCGCGACGTGATCGGCCGCCCACCGCGCGAGCCCCGGCTTGAGCGTGACGAAGTGGCTGTCGAGGTTAAGTGACTGAAGCTTCCCAGACTACTGGTGGGTTTGATGAAAAGCCGGGGCGCGCAACCGCCTCGGCTTTCGCATTGGATTCGGTATTGGGGACTTCGGACCGAGGGCCCAGCCGGGATTTCGATGGCGGCTTGCTGCAGCGGTGGACCTACACGCTGACTGCGGCGGACGCTTTGGCCTATCTTCGGCTGAAGCGGGCATGGTCTGGCCGGGCGAAATGGGCGTTGGGGGCGTGGTTTATCGCGGGTGGCGCGGTGTTTGGGCTTATGCCAGACTGGATGGCTGGCACGCAGGGGGCTTGGCAAAATTGGGCAGTGTTTCTGGGCGTGATGGCGGTGCAATGGGCGCTGGTGCTGTTGGGGATCACCCTGTGGCAACATTGGCGGGCGCGGCGGATGCTGCCCGCGCCGGTGCAGTCCGAGTTTGAAGAATGGATAGATTGCGTCGCGGGGACCGATTTGTTCACGCTGGACTGTGTCTATTTGTCGCCGGAGTTGATCGGGCAGGTGTTGGAAACCCCGACGCATCTGTTTGTGCTGAATTTTGACACCGCGATTGTGGTGCCGGTCCGGGCGTTCAGCGATGGGGCGGAGGCCTCGCGGATGGCGCAACATCTGCGCGATCTTGCGGCGGGGCCGTATTACTTTCAGCCGCAAGACTAGACGAGACCCGCGCTTGGCCTTACCTCTAGTCCAAACGAGAGAACCCCGATGACCCTGCCGCCGCTGACCCTTTACCTCGCCGCCCCGCGCGGCTTTTGCGCCGGTGTTGACCGCGCGATCAAGATTGTCGAACTGGCGCTGCAAAAATGGGGCGCGCCGGTCTATGTGCGCCATGAAATCGTGCATAACAAATTCGTCGTCGATGCGTTGCGGGCGCAAGGCGCGGTGTTTGTCGAGGAATTGGACGACTGCCCGGTGGATCGCCCGGTGATCTTCTCGGCGCATGGTGTGCCAAAATCGGTGCCTTTGGCGGCCGAAGCGCGGCGGATGATCGCGGTGGATGCCACCTGCCCGCTGGTAACCAAGGTGCATAACGAGGCGCAGCGTCATTCTGAAGCTGGCCTGCAAATGGTGATGATCGGCCATCAGGGCCACCCGGAAACCATTGGCACGATGGGACAACTGCCCGAGGGTGAGGTGCTGCTGGTGGAAACTGCCGAGGATGTCGCCGGGCTGGTGGTGCACGATCCGGCGCGGTTGGCCTATATCACGCAGACCACCTTGTCGGTTGACGATACGGCGGGGATCGTCGCCGCTTTGCAGATGCGATTTCCGGCGATTGTCGGGCCGCACAAGGAAGACATTTGCTATGCCACCACCAATCGGCAGGCGGCTGTGAAGGCGATTGCGGGCAAGATCGACGCGCTTTTGGTGATTGGTGCGCCGAATTCGTCGAACTCGCGCAGGCTGGTGGAGGTTGGGCGCTCGGCGGGCTGCGCTTATGCGCAACTGGTGCAGCGGGCGTCTGACATTGACTGGCGCGCGCTGGAGGGGATCGGTTCTGTAGGCGTCACTGCGGGGGCTTCGGCGCCGGAAGTGCTGGTCAATGAGGTGATCGACGCCTTCCGCGCGCGTTTTGACACGCGCGTGGAACTTGTTGAAACTGCACAAGAAAACATCGAATTCAAAGTGCCACGTATCTTGCGCGAGACGCTGTGAGGGCCGTTCCGCATGCAGTGATGCTGTTGGGGCTGTCAGGCTTGCTGCCGTTTTTCTGGGGCGTTGCGACCCATGTCAGCCCTGCCGCGTTTGATGTGACGATGTCCACTCTAGGCCCGCGTTTTGTAGCCCCGTTTGTGCTGCTGTCCTATGGATCCATCATTCTCGCCTTCATGGCGGGTGTGCTATGGGGGTTTGCCAGCCGCGCGCAGCACAGTGCCTGGGTTTTTTATGCGGTTTCGGTGATCCCGGCGCTGTGGGTATTTTTTCTGGTAGGCGACGGGCCAACGTCATCTGCAATTTACCTCGGTCTGGGGTTCATCGGCCTGCTGGGGCTAGACTGGCTGTTCTGCCACCACAAGCTTGCGCCAATCTGGTGGCTGCCGTTTCGCGTGATGCTGACGGTGGCGGTGGTGACAAGCCTGGCCGTGGTCACCTTTGGTTGACCTTGACGGCAAGCCCGCCTAAATCGGCGCAAAGGAGCCAAGATGACCGAACTTTTTGCCTATACGGATGGTGCCTGTTCGGGCAACCCCGGCCCCGGCGGCTGGGGTGTTTTGATGCTGGCGCGCGAAGATGGCGCGGTGGTGAAAGAACGCACGCTGAACGGCGGCGAGGCGCATACCACCAACAACCGGATGGAATTGCTGGCCGCGATCTCCGCGCTTGAGGCTTTGACGCGGGTGTCAGAGCTGACGATTGTGACCGATTCTGCCTATGTGAAAAATGGCGTCACCGAATGGATTCACGGCTGGAAGCGCAACGGCTGGAAGACATCCGGCAAAGATCCGGTGAAGAATGTTGATCTTTGGCAACGGCTTGATCTGGCCCAAGCCAAGCACAAGGTGGTCTGGCGCTGGATCAAAGGCCATGCCGGACATGCCGAAAATGAACGCGCGGATGAGTTGGCGCGGGCCGGGATGGCCCCGTTCAAGCCGGTGAAATTATAGCTCCGGCAGATAGGGAAAGCGGGCGCGCACGTCGGCATCCTGCCGCCAATCGGGGACAGCGCGCCATTTGGCGCTGACCTCAACGCGGGAATCATTCGCCTCATGCACCGAGCGCACAAACATCGGCGGGCCACCGATCAGGCGATGCGGATAATCCAGCGGCGTCTTGCGGTGGCGGATTGCAAAGATATTGCGGCCCTTGCGATCTCCCGCCATCGTCAGGCCCAGATTGATGAACGGATAGCGATGATGATAAAGCCCGTAGCTTTCCGCGTTTTTCGATGACAGATCAAGGCCATAGCCACGGCTGAACGAGACGAAACGCAGATCGTCGGGATCAATAAGTGGCGGCAATTCGGCCAGCCCGCGCCGCGCGGTGGCGATCAGATCGGTGGAAAATCCATCATCATCATCCAGAACGGTTTGCAGCACCGGCGTCGGCTGATCCGAACCTGCCGGATAGCGCGCCGCGATGAACTGAGCGAGATGCCTATGGGCGACGCCAAATCGGCGCGGGGTGATGGTGTATTGGCCCGCAGGCAAAGTTTCGGCGCAAATCTCGGCCAGACTGCGCTGCGCCCAACGTGGCATCGCGTAACTCGACAGCACCATCAGGTGAAAATTCTGATCGGTCTGCGCCGCAAGCGCGGGCAAGGGCAGGCTTTGCAGCAGGCCCAGCCGCATGATCAACCTGTCTTGATCAAACAACAGCGCCTTGTCTTTCGAGAAATCGCTTTTCCAGCCAGAACTGCCGAAATAGGAAAACCGCAGAGCCACCAGCACTTCTTGACGCGCCACGAAATCTTGCCAAGCCGTCTGCATCGCAGCCTAATACCTTGGAATCATTTTAACATCTACCAAACTCTGAAACTGCTTAGCCTGCCGCTAAATCCAATCGAGGTTGACCTTCCCCGCCGGATATTTCGCAGCCACCACTTCGCGCAAGGCTTTGTAACGGTCGCGCAGGTCCTTGAACTTGCGCTCGTGGGTTTCCGCCACCAGCGCGCGGATGTTTGTGAACAAATCTTCACAATCCAGCGCTTCGAGGATGTCGAGCTCTGCACCCTCAATATCCATCTTGATGAAAGCGATCTCGCCCCGCGCCGCCACATGCTCGCGCACCAGCGTCGGGAAGTCGAGCAACGTCACCTCCACCGCGTTTTCCGCGTCAATCCGCCGACCGCCATCCAGAATGGTACTTTTGACGGAGGCGCCATCGGGATTATCGCCGAAATTATCCGCCCGCATCAGGCGAATGGTGCCTGTCCCCACCCCCACAGCGGCATTGATCAAAGTGACGTTGGGTGTGTTTACGAACTTTTGTTCAAGAATAGAAAACGCATAGGGATCAGGCTCATAGGCCAGCACATCCGCCCCGGTTGCCGCCAGCAGCTCGGTCACCACCCCCATATTCGCGCCGCAATCCATCACCAGATCGCCGGGCCGCAACATCGCGGTGATCGCGGTCATATAGCCTTCCGCCCAAGCCTTACGCTGGTTGCGCTTTTGGCGGCGGATCAATGCCTCAATCTCATCAGGCGTTGATGGCAAGGGCTTGACCGCTTTGTCTTTTTTGCCCTTTTTGACCTGCGGTTCCAGCGCCTCGTCAGCCTCGCTCATTCCTCCAAAGCCTTCGACGCATCGACGCCAATCTGCGCGCACATCCGTGCCGCATAGGAGTTCGGCATTGGTGGATTCTTGCGCCAATACGGCTTGGTGCCATTGGTATAAAGATGCACCGACAGGGTATTGTCGGTGAAATGCCCCTCAACCCGACCGTAAGGGTCGTAGAACACGTCGTTCAGTTGGAACGGAACCGGATAAAGGTAATCCGACGTCAGCGCTTTTTCAAAATCACCGGTCTGTTGCGCGAAATAGGTGAAAGCCTGCGGGCCAAAGGCGGTGCGCTCGGCGTTATAAATCCGCACGGCTTGCGGCAGGCTGCTGTCCTGTTTTTCAATCCGCTTGCGTTGCTGCTTGTTGAACCAAGCCGGGGCATCGGGCAGGTTTTCGTAGTAATCCAGCAACTGCTTGATCAACGCACCCCGCGGCGGAATATAGACAACGCCACAGTTCAGCGCGCCCCTAAAGCCATGACCTGCATAGATATTCTTTATCTCATCCGGGAAAGGTTTGTGGCAAAACGCGTCACAATCAATCCAGACAGCATCGGTCTTCTCGATCATTTTGTAGCGAAACACGTTCGACAAAAAGCTTTCCGAGGTTTGCCGCACGATATCCATATCAATCGCCATGATGTCGGTGGCGGGTTTGACGGTGATACCATCGGGCACGTTCGAGACCTTGTCGGTACAATACAGCGTTGTCGGATGGCCGTGTGCGACATGGCTGAGCAGACAAAGCTGGTTCAGATAGTGCAGCTTTTCGCCAATCCAAAGCGAGGCGACGGGTCTGCGAACGGGGGTGGACATGATGACGGCCTCGTTTGTTTCGTTTTGTTGAACAATGCCGCAGGGTCGCGCCTCTGTCCAGCGGCGGACTTGGTTAACTCGGGTCCTCTGGATCGGGTGGAGCGCATCGCCTGAAACCGCGCGCGATATTGGCGTCAAATCCGTAGTCCGGCACATAGCCAAGCGTCGCCAGCACGTCGTCTATTTCCGGCAAACGCGCGTGATGTTGCTCCAATAACCGCCCATAAAGAAAGATCTGCTTCGGGACCGGCGCGGGTAACATCGGCAGCAATTTTTGAAGCACCTCTGTGCCGAGTTGCGAATCTGACAGCAACAAAGCATCGGGGTGCAGCGCTGCAATCAGCGCCAGTGCGCCCACCACCGGATCAGAGCCAAGACCTTGTTCCATCACGACAAAGCTGTCATTGAAAGTACGGTTGCTCAGCGCGCAAACCACAGCCAGCATCTGTCGCAAAACGGGGTTATCTTCTTGCAGATAGAGGCTCAGATCGGGCCTTATGTTGGCGCAATGCCCGGCCAGAAAGCCCACCGCAGAGCCAATTTCCAACACCTTGGCCTGCTCAGCCAAGACCTGTGGCATCCGGCGTGCAAGCCCGCGCTCAAACTTGCCGGACTGGATCAGAGCCAGCGCCGAATCCGTGAAGACCCGCCGATCCGAGGGCAGCTTCATACTGTGATTAGGGTAAATTTCCGCAGTCACGTCTTGCGAAAGATCAATCCTGCCCGAGCGATATGATCCCATCGGCACCGCCTCAATCGGCTCTTTCGGGACGGCGTGCCGTTCCATTTTCGCCTTGGCACCGCGTCGCTTTTCCACGTCCGACATCAGTGCTGCGATCTTTTCCTTATCGCGCGCCTGCGGCGGTTTGGCGACGATCTGGCTGATTGGTACATCAGAGGCTTTGGCCAGATCGGCAACCAGTTGGTGATAGGCCTCGGTCTGGCGCAGCTCGGCCAAATGCCCTTCAACCCGCGCAATCGCCGCGTGATGCAGGCGGTTCAGCACCGGATCTTGCAGCAGTTGCACGATGATCTCATTGCGCTGTTTGGTGTAGCGCAGCATCGTGTCATCGCGCACTTCATTGCGATCTTGCAACGACCAATAGTCGGAATTGTACTTATCCGCCTTATTGTTCACATTCCCGCGCATCTTGCGAATGGCATAGCTGTCCACCGATTTCACCGCATAGTGATTGAGCTGCACCCAGTCATATCCAACAGTCCGGGTGATCGAACGCCAACCACGAAATTTGAAGTAATCCTCCATTTCTCGACCCGAGCCGTTCAACCATTTGACCTCATCCGGGAACGCGGTTTCATGCCACTTTGTCTTCATTTTCGGGCGATGAATGCCCAATTTCCACTTATCAGCACTGAAGGTGAAAAGCGTCTTCACCCCCCAGCCCTTGTTCCATTCCTGCGGCGCAGCCCATAGATATTGTTCCGTCACCGGAGCGTGCGACCAATCCACCACCCCACCCGAGCCGAAAATCCGCCACGTCACCACGATGCCATTCGCACCCCGCGCCTTGGTCGCCGCAATCAGGCTATCTAACGTGCCGTCGCCGTATCTGATCGACAAAAATTCATCGGCATCAAACACCATCACCCAGTCGGATTGCTGCACAACGGGTTCTTCCTGCGCGTAGTTCAGTGCAGAAGGTTGTGGGCGAATACCTTCGGGAATCACGTTGCGGCGGTGGTGGCAAAGCCCCAATTCCTCCAGCCGGATCAGCATGTCGTCAGTGCAATCTGAACAATCGTTCGTATAGACCACCAGATCAGAAAAACCGACCGCCAGATGATGCGCAACCCATTCGATCACATAGGCGCCTTCGTCTTTCATCATCGACAAGGCAGTCACCTGACCATGCGGGCTGTCATGGCGTTTCAGCTGAAATTCGACACTGCCCCAGCGCGCGCCAGCCCCCTTCGGACGCCCCGCGAGCGGCACAATACCTTCTGGTTGTTTAGCTCGTTTCGACGTCACGCCCTGCCCTGCTCCTGTGCATCGAAGCCTCTGGCCATCGCCCCACCCTGTTTGGATATACCATAGGCCAAGCCGGAATCTGCCAGCAAGGCCAATGCAGAAAACTGCGTCCAACTGTGTCTTAGCAGACAACTGTTTCCATTTTAGCAGCGAAAATGGGGCAAATTGCAGCAAGACTTAGCTCAAACGCGTGACTTTGCGGTGTGATGCGGCTTAATCTGCTAAAACCGTCGCATTCTTACCCGCAGAGCAGGTATATGACCCCGAAACTGACCGTATTTTTCATCGTTGAGCCACCCGATTATGAGGTGATGGCCTGTTATCTTGCGGCGTCCTTGCGCGAACAGTTTGGCGATCAGGTCGCGCTGGTCGGCTATTGCCCCGATATTAAGCTTGATCAAGTCTCGCCGAATGTCAAAGAAGTGCTGCGTCGGATGGGTTGCGAGGTGCGTCCCTTCGTGGTCCAGGGTCGGTTTTCCCCCGCCTATCCGCATGGTAACAAAATCCTCGCCACGATGGAGCCGCGCGATACCGAGTTTTCGGCGTTCTTCGACAGCGACATTCTCTGCCTGCGCCCGAACCGGGTTGAGAATATTATCCTAGCGGATGCAGTCTCGCTGACGCCCGCCGCTTCGATGAATTGGGGTAAAGCCGACGATTGGAACCTGATCTATTCGGTTTGTGGCATGGAAATTCCAGAGGAGCGTATCAAATTGATGCGCCAATCCGGGCAGCGTCAACGCATTCCGTATTTTAGTTCAGGTTTATTCAGCTTCCCCGAACAGCATCGCAGCCCAGATGGCCGCAGCTTTCCACGAGTCTGGATGGATATCGCGCAGACCATCGACGCGCATCCCGATGTGCCGGGAAAGCGGCCCTATCTCGACCAAATCTCGATGCCACTCGCGATCCAGAAATCTGGGTTGAAATGGAATATTCTGCCAGAAGAACAACACTTTATCCTTGGTGGCAAACTGCGCGGTGACGCCCTTCCTGAGGATCGTGAGATTTTCACGGTGCATTATCGCCAGTTGAAAGTTCTGAAGGAAACCGGATTGACCGCGACAAGCCGGAAGATGTTGAAGCGGCAAGCGGGGGTAAAGCGGATCGACAAAGCGGGGGAAGACCCCGATGATGATGAATAGACATTCACGTTTTACTTGCAATTCATGATGTCTGAGTCATATTTAGATTATGGCACGCACAAAGTTGATATCAGACCGTGATGTTTTCCAGCAGGTTCTGGCCCTGCTGTTGCAGAATGGCGAAAAGGCGGTGACGTTTTCGACAGTTTCTGCGGCGACCGGGCTTGCACCAACCACTTTGGTGCAACGTTTTGGCAGTTGCAATGAGATGATCTTAGGCGCGATTGCTCAGGCTTGGCAGGAGTTGGATGGCTTGGTTGAGGCCGCAACTCTGGATACCGCAGCCTTGAACAAAGGGTTGCCGGGCCTGCTGAAATCACTTGTCGGTCCGATTGATCCGGGCACATTGCTGACACTGAGCTTGCGCGATCCGGTGCTGATCGGGCGTGCAAAAGCTTGGCGGTATATGGTTGAACAGGCGATTGCGGCGCGTCTCGACGTCAGTGCGAAGGCGAAAGAAAACGCGGCGCTGATCTTTGCGGCCTGGCAGGGCCGAATGCTTTGGGATGCAGGCGGTGGTAAGGGCTTTCGGCTGGGCGATGCGATCAAGCGAATTGGTTAACTATTTCACGACATAGGTTTTATAAAGCCAGATCAGCACGATAGCGCCAGGTATCGCCCCAACGAACCCTGCCAACCAGCTGGTGATTACCACCAGACTGCGCAACAAAAACCCGCCTATCAACGCGCCTGCGATGCCAATCACCACCGTCGTTGGCACATCCGCATCAATACGCATCACGCGTGTTGCCAAAAAACCAGCCGCCGTTCCGATGATAAGCAAGAACACCAAGCCCATATCCGCCTCCTTCGTCCATGCCGTCTATATGGGGACGATTGCTGAAAATGGAATGGCCTGGTCCGCCGGAACCATCGCGCGGGCGATCTGCGCAAAATCCGCGCGGCTGCACCCGACCAGACCATAGCGAAACACCATGCCCCAACTCGGCTGGTTGCGCGTCAGTTCCAGATGATCGAGCAGGGGGCGAATGGGCTGTACTTTTGCGGCAGGTTGCCACTGCACACCGCGTCGCCACGCCACAAAACCGCCCGGCATCTCATACGGATAGGGCATATCACCCGTCACCCGACCGATCGCTGTGAATGCCATCAAACTTTCGCCATCCCGAAATTTGGTTCTGGGGGAATAGATCACCACACCATCAGCGGTGGCCATGCGTCGCAGCGGGGTCGATTTACCATGACAGGCCTGAACGATGCCCCAATTAATGCCATTTTCAGCATGATCAGCCGAGACTGTGACGATCCAGAATTTTTGTTCACTATCCATATCAAACTCCCCAGTATACCCTGCATATGTCAAGGCTCCTGCCAGTTTCTGTCAGGATCAGGTGAGCGTTTCGGGCATTTTCAACCCATTCAGGATATCGCCAGCCGACATCGGCCGTTTGCCTTCGCGCTGCGCAAGAGTGATCTCAACGGCAGCATCACCGCAAGCGATCCGCAGCCCGTCCAGCACTTGACCAACCGCGCCAGAACCTGCGACGAGGCGTGAGCGCAGCAATTTGATCCGCTCACCATTGATCTCACACCAAGCGCCGGGGAACGGCGAAAGGCCGCGGATTTGGCGATCAACCACTGCGGCTGGCTTAGACCAATCGACCCGCGCTTCGGCCTTGTCGATCTTGGTCGCGTATGTGACTCCTTGTTCGGATTGCGGGATGGCCTGCAATGGCAGCTGATCAATCGCAGTTTTAATCAGCTTGGCTCCGATCATTGACAGGCGATCATGCAGATCTGCGGTCGTCTCCTCTGCGCCGATTGCGGTGGCTTCGCGCGCGAGAACGGGGCCGGTATCAAGACCAGCTTCCATCTGCATGATGCAAACCCCGGTCTCGGTGTCACCCGCCATAATTGCGCGGTGAATCGGGGCGGCCCCGCGCCATCGTGGCAGCAGTGAGGCGTGGATATTCAGACACCCAAGGCGCGGCTGATCGAGCACAGTTTGGGGCAGGATCAGACCATAGGCGACGACGACGGCGAGATCGGCTTCCAAAGCGGCAAAGGCCTGTTGTGCCTCGGCAGAGCGTAAGGATACGGGGTGTAAAACCGGCAGACCCAAGGCTTCGGCACATTGCTGCACGGGGCTTGCGCGCTCGGCTTTTCCACGTCCAGCAGGTCTGGGTGGTTGGCAATAGACTGCAATGATTTCATGGTGTTGATAGAGTGCCTTTAGGATCGGCACTGAGAACTCTGGCGTGCCCATGAAGATAATTTTCATGAACGTTTCCGCAGCTTTTCGGCCCGCGCGATCAGCATTTTGCGCTTCACTACAGAGAGGTGGTCGAAGAACATTTTGCCAGCCAAATGGTCGATCTGATGCTGCACCGACGTTGCCCACAGATTGACGAAATCACGATCTTCCAGCTGATTGTCTGCATTGAGAAACCGTACCGTCACAGCACGCGGACGGTGCACAACAGCCGATACGCCGGGCAGATTTGGCGACGCCTCTTCATGCTCGCGGAATTGCCCTGAGGTATGCAAAATCTGCGGGTTTGCCATCAGAATGGCCTGACCGCGCTGCTCGGAACAATCAACCACGGCCAAGTTTTTGAGGACGCCAATCTGCACTGCAGCCAAGCCATTACCGGGCATCGCATCCATAGTATCCACCATGTCGGCCCAGATTGCCTGGATCTCGGCGGTGATCTCGGCAACCGGGTTGCCTGGTATGCGCAGGCTGGGATGCGGGTCTGGCAGGCAGGTTCTGACCGTCATCGCAGGGCACTTTCGGCTAAGGCGCGGTCGGCTGGATCGAGGTGATCCAGCGTTAAAACACCGTTCAGGTGGTCCAATTCATGCTGAACGCAGATCGCGGCAAAGCCTATGAACGTTTCTTCACAAATAATTCCGTTCAGATCAAGCCAACGCATACGCACTGAAGCTGGTCGCAAAATTTGGCTGGTGATGCCCGGCAAAGACAGGCAACCCTCGGGCCCCATCTCGGTTTCGGGAGACACCCATAGCACTTCCGGGTTGATCAGAACGCGCGGGGCGTAGATGCCCTCTTTCCAAGTACAATCCATCACGAAAAGCCGCAACAGCACCCCGACTTGCGGTGCCGCCAGCCCACGACCGGGGGCTGTATACATTGTGTCCAGCATATCGGCAGCCAAAGCCGAAACATCGCCGTTAATTTCTGAACTAACAGTCGTTAACCGTGAATCTGGCCAGCAAATGATTGGCAATATCGCCATCAGTAGTCCGAACCTGTCCGCGCACGTTCCCGTTTCAGCTTTTCCATCTTGCGCGTGATCATCTGCCGCTTCAGCGGGCCAAGATAATCAATAAACAGCTTGCCATTGAGGTGATCAATTTCGTGCTGCACACAGGTCGCCCAAAGGCCGGTAAACAAGCGTTCCTGCGGGACGCCGTCAAGGTCCATCCAGCCAACTTTCACCGAACTTGGCCGCTTCACTTCCGCATATTGATCGGGGATCGAAAGGCACCCCTCCTCATAACTGCCAAGATCTTCCGACGACCACAAAACCTGCGGATTGAGCAGCGCCATTGGCTCGGGCGGGCCGTCTTTGATGCAATCCATCACGATCAGGCGCTTCATCACGCCAATTTGCGGTGCCGCCAAACCAATTCCGGGCGCCTCATACATGGTTTCAAACATGTCCGACGCCAGCACAGAAATCTCGGCACTCACCGCTGCGATTGGCTCGCAGGGCTTCTTCAGACGCGGATCGGGATGGATCAGGATATCGCGGATCATCTTTGGGATTTACGGCGCGGGGGCTAATCGTGCAAGAGGGCGGTGGGGATTCATTGAAAATGGCCCTCAAGTCTAAGAGACAGTTGTTTTTCCCGAAATATTAAGACTAATCAGTATATATTTCTGATTTTATACCATAAGTAGGGATGATTTTCCGATTAGTTTGATTTAACTAGAACGAAATACCGGAACACAATAGGATAGCCATGATGTTCGACACGCCAATCAATCGCTTTGGAACACATTCCGTCAAATGGGATTCGATGGAGGCCTTCTATGGTGTGCCGGCCAAGGACGGCATCGCCATGTGGGTGGCGGATATGGATTTCCGCCCGCCGACCTGCGTGCAAACCGCACTCGAAGGCATGCTGGCCCACGGGGTCTACGGATATTACGGCGATGATGCCGCCTATCTGGATGCGATTCGCTGGTGGATGCAGACCCGGCACGGCTGGTCGGTGGAGCGGGATCAGATTTTCACCACGCATGGATTGGTCAATGGCACCGCGATGTGCGTCGATGCGTTTACCAAGCCGGGCGACGGCGTGGTGCTGTTCACCCCAATTTATCACGCCTTCGCGCGGGTGATCAAAGGTGCCGGTCGCCAGGTGGTGGAATGCAAGCTGGCCAATGTGAACGGGCGTTATGAAATGGATTTCGCGGCCTGGGATGCCCAAATGACCGGCACTGAAACCATGCTGATCCTGTGCTCGCCGCATAATCCGGGCGGGCGGGTTTGGACGCATGCCGAGTTGCAGGGCGTGGCGGATTTCTGCGCGCGCCACAACTTGTTGTTGGTGTCGGATGAAATTCACCATGATCTGGTGATGCCGGGACAGAAGCATACGGTGATGACAGCGATGAAAGGGATAAGTGAACGTTTGGTCATGATGACCGCAACCACCAAGACATTCAACATCGCAGGCGCACATTCTGGCAATGTCATCATCGCCGATCCCAAACTGCGCGCACGCTTTGCCGAGCGGATGAACGCGATGGGGATCTCGCCGAACTCGTTTGGCATGTTCATGGCGACGGCTGCTTACTCGGCCGAGGGTGCGGCTTGGGTGGACCAGCTTTGTGCTTACCTTGATGGCAATGCCAAGATTTTCAACGCTGGCATTAACCAGATTCCCGGTCTGAATTCGATGCCGCTGGAGGCGACCTATCTGGCTTGGGTGGATTTTTCCGGCACCGGCATGGCGCAGTCTGAGTTCATTGCGCGGGTGCAGAAACAAGCGAAAATCGCCAGCAATCATGGCACGCCCTTCGGTGCCGGCGGCGAGTCGTTCCTGCGCTTTAACCTCGCCACCCCACGGGCTGTGGTGGTTGAGGCGGTGCAGCGGTTGCAAGCCGCCTTTGCCGATCTGCAATAACCGAATTGTTACGCTAACTGGTGTGGCGGTCGCGCCACACCTAAACTCAGGCTCTGGGCAACAGCGCCACGGGGGCGTTTTCATCGCGATAGTAATCCAGCGGGGCGCGATCAGACACCAACGTCATCCGCTTGAAATCGCATATTAAATCACCATTATCGACCAGCGAGGCCACGATCAGACATTGGAAAATATGCCGCGAGCCATCGTAGACATCGACCAGACCGCGCAGATGTGGGGTGAGAGCTGCATCCAAAGCGAAACCGTCGTGCCAGCAGCGGATCACCGGAAAAACCGCCTCACCCACCTGCACGCGTAGGCGGGATTTCCGGGTAAACTCGCGTTTGCGGGCAGCATCCAACCCGTCCCGAATATCCTGCGGCAAGAACTCCAGCATCATCGCCTCCAGTACTGCTGTTAAGATTGCCTGCGAACTGCTTAATTTTATGACACGCTGAGAACGCAATGTAGAAATGCCGCGCGCATGTTGCGAAAATATCGCAAATGGTGGATTGGTTGAACAGAAATGACCCTAAAAGCCTGACTTTGGGGCGCAGAGATATGGAGCATCGTATGATCACTTTAGCCGAATTGCACGACGCCCTGCCGCATGTGCAGGCAGCGCCGAAGACCGATGCCCCGATTCGTGGACTTTGCCTGCGTCCAGTCATTGGCCAGCGGGCGTTTCCGGACCGGATCACGATGACGAAAGCGCAAGGAATTCTGGGCGAACGCTGGATGACGACGCCTTGGATGCGGCTCGCCGATGGCAGCCCCGATCCGCGGATTCAGGTCTCGATCCTGCAGGCCCGTGTGATGGATCTGGTCTGGCAGGACCGCAACCAGCCGCATCCCGGCGATCCGATTGTGGCGGATCTGGAGATGTCAGAGGCCAATCTGCCGGTTGGCACGCGAATTCAGGCCGGAACGGCGGTGCTGCGGGTGTCAGATGTGTGGAACGATTCCTGCGCGAAATGGAAGGTGCGCTACGGCACCGATGCCTATGATTGGGTGCGGGCCAGCCCAAGCCTGCGGTTGCGGGGGATTCTGTGCTCGGTTGAGGTTGATGGCGAGGTGGCTTTGAGCGATCGGCTGCAGCTGCTGCGTTAACCTTTAGCGCTACATCCCCTCATCGCGCTGGCGGGTTTCGCGCCGCCATGCGACGCATAGCGCGACCATCGCGCGGGTCAGATCGGCCCAAAGTGCGAGGGTTTCCGGCGTTACGCGCAGGGTGATCCGGGTCTCGCCTTGGTAAATATCCATCGGCGCTTCGGGGTGCTGGGCGCTCCATTGCGCGATTTGCATAGGAGTCGCCCGCAGCGGCCACGTTTGCGCCAAGAGCCAGTTGGTGCCAATTTGGGTGGCGGTAAATTCGGGAAAAGTCGGGTCGCTGCGGGCGTAAATCACGCCGTCCACCACTTCTACGCCGGTAAAACCAGCCTCGCGCAGCAGGTGTTCCATCAGGCGACCAGTGCCTCGGCACGTTTCAGATCGACCGAGACGAGCTGGCTAACGCCTTGTTCCGCCATGGTAACCCCGTACAACCGATCCATGCGCGCCATCGTCACCGCGTGGTGGGTGATGATCAGGAAGCGGGTTTCGGTGCGCCGCGTCATCTCATCCAGAAGATCACAGAACCGGGTGACGTTGGCATCGTCCAACGGCGCGTCAACCTCGTCGAGCACGCAGATCGGCGCGGGATTGGCGAGGAACACGCCGAAAATCAGCGCGAGTGCGGTCAGGGTTTGCTCGCCACCCGATAGCAACGACAGGGTCGCTAGTTTCTTGCCGGGTGGTTGGCACATGATCTCTAGCCCGGCTTCCAGCGGATCATCGGATTCGACCAGAACCAGCCGCGCCTCGCCGCCGTTGAACAGATGGGTGAACAAAGTCGCGAAATTGGCATTAACCTGTTCGAACGCGGTCAGCAGGCGTTCACGGCCCTCGCGGTTCAGGCCAGCGATGCCAGAGCGCAGCTTTTTGATCGCTTCTTCAAGGTCAACTTTTTCCTGCGCCAGCGCGTCATATTCGTCGGAAACCGACTTTGCATCTTCCTCGGCGCGCAGGTTGACCGCGCCCAAAGCCTCGCGTTGACGTTTCAGGCGCTGCACGTCGGTGTCGAGAACCTCGGCGTCGGGCATCTTGTCGGGATCGACTTTCAGCGTGTCGAGAAGTTGATCGGGGGTGGCACCCTGCTCTTCGGCGATGCGTTCGGCGGCGAAATTAACCGTTTCGCGGGCGGCTTCGGTGCGAGCTTCGGCGCGGGCGCGGGCTTCGCGGGCGTCGCCTGACAGCCGTTCGCCTTCGCGTTCGGTGTCGCGGGCGCTGCGCAAGGCGGCTTCGGCGGCAGACAAAGCATCGGCGGCCACCGCACGGCGCGCCTCGGCCTTGGTGATCGCATCGCCAAGTTCTTCACGCTTGATGGCGATTTCTTCGGGGGCGGCAGAGGCATCGGACAATTCCTCCTGCGTCTCGGCGCGACGCTCGGCAAGTTCGGCGATGCGCTTGGCCGCCGTATCAAGGCGGTGTTTCCAGCCTGACAACTCCTTAACGGCCTCCTGACGGCGGCACACACGGGCTTCGCCTTCGCGGCGCAACTCATCATGGGCAGAGCGGCGCGACATCATGGTGATGCGGGCGGCCTCAACCGCAAGTTTCGCGGACTCGACGCTTTCGCGAGCCGAGTCGAGATCGGGCAGATCTTCCTCAGCAGCCGCCGCAGATTCTAACCGTTCGCGCGCCTCGGCGGCCTCACTTTCATAGCGATCCACTGAGAGGCGGGCGGCGTCTAACTTGCCGCCAGCAATGGATTTATCGGCCTCAGCGCGGGCAGCCATGCGGCCCGCTTCGGCCACGCGGGTATCAGCGGCGCGGCGGGCATCACGGGCGGTCTGGTCGGCACGGGCGAGGTCGGCGAGGCGGGTTTGCAGCAGGGCATGGGCTTGCGACGCGCCTTCGGCCCGCGCAGAAACCTCCTCCAGATCGCGTTTCAAGGCGGTCAGCCGGTTCAACTGTTGCAGGCGCAGGGCGGCGGCAGAGGGCGCATCTTCGGCTCCGGCACGGAAGCCATCCCAGCGCCAGAGGTCGCCCTCACGGGAAACGAGGCGCTGCCCCGGTTGCAGATCGGCTTGCAAGCGCGGGCCGTCAGCGCGGTTCACAAGGCCGATTTGCCCCATACGGCGGGCCAGAACGCCGGGGGCTTGCACATGGTTTGACAGAGGCATGCTGCCTGCGGGCAGGCTTTGCGGTGTGGTGTAATCGGGCAAGGCTACCCAGCCGGAGCGTTTGTCGCTGGCGACTTCGGGCGCGCGCAGATCGTCGGCCAAAGCCGCACCGATGGCTTTTTCCAGACCCGCTTCGACCACCAGCAGATCGAGCAGTTGGTGGCCCGCCTGGGCTTCGCGCTGCACCAAACGGGTCAGCGCCGCAACTTCAGCGCGCAAAGCGCTGGCCTCGCCTTCGGCCTCGGACCTTGCCGCGCGGGCTTCGGCTTCGCGGCCCTGCACTTCGCCACGGGCGTCTTCGGCGGCCAGCAAGGCTTCTTCGGCAGCTTCGGCGGCTTCGGCAGCAACGGTTTGCGATTCCTCTGCGGCTTCGAAGGCTTCAGAGGCTGTTTCCAGTGCGGATTGGGCAGATAGAACCGCCTCTGCCGCCCGCGCGGCCTCATGTTCAGCCTTTTGCACGGCGGTTTTGGTGTCAGCCAGCATCCGCTGCACTGATTGGTGACGGGCAGCGAGACGGGCGGCATCTTCGGTGGCTTGCGACAGAACACCCTCGCGGTCGGTCAGCATTGCCGATGCCTCGCGGGCCAGATCAGACGCCTCGGCCAAGTGGGCTTCATGGCCGTCACTGGCGCGCAGAAGCTGCTCGATTTCCCATTCCAGCCGTCCGATCGTCTCTCCGGCGTCGCGGTTCAGGCTGGCTTCGCGCTCGGCATCGCGGTCAAGCTCGGCGATGCGGCCTCGCAGGGTTTCGATCATGGCGCGGGCGCGGGCTTCTTGGTCGCCCAACTGGTCGCGCTGCACCATCAGGCGTTGCAGGATGGCGGCGGCGATGGCTTGTTCTTCGCGCAAAGGTGGCAGCGCATCCTCGGCGGCTTCGCGTTGTTTCGCGGCCAGACGCGCGGCGGCTTCGGCTGCTGCGGCTTCGGTCAGGCGTTGGCGCAACAAGCCATCGGCCTCGGCGCGGGCGAGTTCAGCCTCACGCCAGCGGCGATACAACAGCTGGCCTTCGGCGCGGCGGAGTTCGTCACCGATTTCGCGGTAGCGCGCCGCCTGCTTGGCCTGACGGGTCAGCTGTGACAGTTGCTGCGCCATCGATTCCAGCACATCATCGACACGCAAAAGGTTGGTTTCGGCCCCGGAAAGTTTCAGTTCCGCCTCATGTCTGCGGGCATAAAGGCCGGAGATTCCAGCGGCTTCCTCCAGGATGCGGCGACGGGCTTTCGGCTTGGCGTTGATCAGTTCGGAAATCTGGCCTTGGCGGACCAAAGCGGGCGAATGTGATCCGGTTGAGGCATCGGCGAACAGCATCTGCACGTCGCGGGCGCGCAGGTCTTTGGTGTTCAGCTTATAGGCGGAACCGGCATCGCGGGTGATGCGGCGGGTGATCTCAATGCTGTCAGAATCGTTAAAGCCCGAGGGCGCGAGGCGATCCGAATTGTCCAGCACCAGCGCCACTTCGGCGAAATGACGCGCGCCACGGGTGGCGGCACCGTTGAAGATCACATCCTCCATCCCGCCGCCGCGCATCGCCGAGGGGCGGTTTTCGCCCATCACCCAGCGCATCGCCTCAAGCAGATTGGATTTGCCGCAACCGTTCGGGCCGACCACCCCGGTCAGCCCGTCGTGGATGACCAGATCGGTCGGGTCCACAAAGCTTTTGAAGCCGTTCAGGCGCAGCTTGGTAAAGCGCAAATGGATGTGTCCTGATTCCGTTGGAGGTGCATGATTGCGGTAGCGAGGGTATGAGTCAACTTATGGCAGCAGGATATGGCGACGGACGCGCGCTTATCGCCAAGATATTGCGGCGCGGGCTGGGATGTGGAAGCCTCCGGCGGGAGTATTTCTAAAAGAGCAATGGTTGTGGACATTGACCGATCTGGCAGGCGTACCGATAGTTGGACGGAAGGAGCCTTGCCATGACCCCAAACTTTTCCGGCCATTGCCTGTGTGGTGCCACGCGGTTTCGCTGCACTGGCGAAGCGTTGTGGCAAAGCCATTGCCATTGTGAAAGCTGTAGGCGGGCGTGTTCTTCGGCGTTCACCTCGTTCTTTGGGGTGGCCAATGGAACTTGGGCTTGGACCGGCGCGGCACCTGCGAGTTATGCGTCATCGCCCGGTGTTTGGCGTGATTTCTGTGCGACCTGCGGTGCGCAGATGGCCTATCGGTCGGATCGGTATCCGGGTGAAATGCATTTCTATGCAGCTTTGCTGGATGATCCGGGCATTTACGTGCCCGAAAACCATGTGCACAGCGATCAGATGCTGGCTTTGGTGCATCTGGCCGATGGCTTGCCGCAGCGCTGATGCGGATTGCGCGTGATCTGACAAGGCGATGTTCGTGACAGATCAATCCCTCCCAGCGGGGAATGACTTGTGGTTTACGTCAGGTTCTGAGGCAAATTCCACAACATATTGTGTGTGATGGCTCGTGTAGTGACTTTGCAGCGCATAAATGCAACCTGCTTCAAGTCAGATGTGCCTGAAACGCCTGCACCACTTCTTGGTAGACCTTGCGTTTGAACGGCACGATGGAGGCGACCATCTTATCTGCGCCGATCCAGCGCCATTTTGAAAACTCGGGGTGATCAGAGGCGATATTGACCTGGGCGTCCGAGCCCAAAAACCGGAACAGGAACCATTTCTGCCGCTGGCCGCGATACTTGCCGCCCCAGACGCGGCCCAACAGATCGGGCGGCAGATCGTAGGTCACCCAATCGTCGGTCTTGGCGATAAATTCCACCAGATCGGCAGTCACGCCGGTTTCTTCCCACAACTCGCGCAAAGCCGCAGCGCGGGGCTTTTCGCCATCATCAATCCCGCCCTGCGGCATCTGCCAAGCCGGAACCGGGTTGTCCAAACGCTGGCCTGCAAAGATCAGGCCCTCGGCGTTGATCAACACAACGCCAACGCAGGGACGATACGGCAGGCTTTCTGGATCGACGGTCATAGGTGCCTCAAATAAGGACTGCCGCGCCCAAAATCGGGGCGCGGCAGTGGGTTAGTTTTGCACTTACGGCTTGGTCGCCACTGCGTTCAGCCCGCGCAGAATATCCACCGCATAGGCAAGTTGATAATCCTCATCGCGCAGTTTGGCGGCTTCTTCGGTGCGGGCGCGTTCGTCTTCGAGCTGCTTTTTCTCATCGTCGGTCATCGAATCATTGGTGATCGCCCCGCGCAGTGACGCTTCCGTGCGCTGTTTGGTTTGATCCTCTGCCGCCTTCGCCTCGGTGCCTTCTGCCGCCGGATCGACGACAGGTTGGTTCACCACGATATCCGGCATCACCCCCAACGACTGGATCGAGCGGCCCGATGGCGTGTAATACCGTGCCGTGGTCAGCCGCATCGCGCCTTCACCCTTCAGCGGGATCAGCGTTTGCACCGAGCCTTTACCGAAGCTTTTGGTGCCCACCACAATCGCGCGGCGGTGGTCTTGCAACGCCCCCGCGACGATTTCCGAGGCCGAGGCCGAGCCGCCGTTGATCAGCACCACAATCGGTTTGCCATCGGCCAGATCGCCCGGCGTTGCGTTCTCACGCGAGCTGTCTTGCGCATTGCGGCCACGGGTGGAGACGATCTCGCCCTCATTCAGGAACGCATCCGAGGTCAGGATCGCTTGTTTCAGCAAACCGCCGGGGTTGTTGCGCAGATCAATCACGAAGCCTTTCAGCTTGTCAGCGCCGCCCGCTTCTTCGGTCAGCTTCTTGATGCCGTCTTGGATGCCGGGATAGGTCTGATCGTTGAACGACGACACCCGCAGCACGCCGATATTGCCGACCAGCCGGGCTTTCACTGCTGCCACTTTGATGGTGTCACGGATGATAGAGACATCGAACGGCTCTTTCACGCCTTCGCGCACCACGGTGATCACTATTTCCGAGCCAATCGGGCCGCGCATCTTGTCCACCGCGTCATCCAGCGTCAAACCCTGCACCGCTTCGCCGTCAACCGTGGTGATAAAGTCACCCGGCTTGATGCCCGCTTTATCAGCAGGCGTGCCATCCATCGGCGAGACGACCTTGATATAGCCTTCTTCCATCGTCACTTCGATGCCCAAGCCGCCGAACTCGCCCCGTGTCTGGGTGTTCATATCGTCAAAGGCTTTCGCATCCATATAGCTGGAATGTGGGTCAAGCGAGGTGAGCATGCCGTTGATTGCAGCCTCGACCAGCTTTTTGCTGTCAACATCCTCGACATATTGCGCGCGGATGCGTTCAAACACATCGCCGAACAGGTCAAGCTGTTCATAGACGCTCGCGTTTTTCGTCGCATCCTGCGCGATCAGCGGGCCCGCCACCTGCGTTGTTATAATGCCGCCAGCGATTGAGCCGCACAGTGCCGCGATAATCATCTTCTTCATCGGCTCGTCCTATTCCTCTGCTTTGGCGGTTGCCGCGAACCACTGCATTGGGTCCACTGGCTTTGCGCCGTGCCTCAACTCTATGTAAAGCGTTTCCGTCTCACGTCCGCCACTGCCTTCTTGCGCCCCAGTCAAAAGATCGGGCGCGAGAAGATCGCCAGATCCCGCCGCCGCGCCGCCCATCAGGCCCAGCGCAGCACCCTTGGCAATCACTTCGCCCACTTCGCCATACACCTGATCCAGCCCGCCCAATACCATAAGATAGCCGCCGCCGGGTTCAATGATCATCACGTTTCCGTAGTCAAGCAGCGGCCCGCGATAGCGGATGGTTGCGGCCCATGGACTGCTGACGAGGGCTGCGGGCCGGGTAGCGAGGGTCATGCCGGGGCGGGTGACACCGCGCACATCGGTTTCATTGGGTTTGAGCAGCAAAGTGCCAAGGGCGGGCAGATCGAGTTTGCCCTGCTGGTCGGCAAAGCTGGCATTGCCGGTATCGTCCAAGGCAAGGCCCGCTGCGAAGGCCTCCAACGTATCCGCCGATTCCAAAAGGCCCCGCAGCACAGCGGGGTCTTCGGTGAAACGTTTCGGCAATTTGGTGCGGTCCGACATGGCTTGGCTGAGGTCTGATCGCGCCGTTTGAGCGGCGGCGAGGCCCTGCCCCAAGGTTTCGCCTGCGGCCTTTTGCAAGCTGCGCAGGTCGGAGAGTTCCTGGAGTTGGCTTTTCAGATCATTGACTTCCGCCTGCAACGCCGGGGTCACATCGGCGAGCATCATGCCAGAGCGCACCGTGCCCAAAGGCCCGGTCGGGTGCAGCAACAACAGCGGCCCCGGCTCGGCATCAATCCGGCTGAGAACGCCCAAAAGCTGCGCGATACGGTCGCGTTTGGTTTGAAATTGCAGCGTCAGGGCGGTTTCGCGCAGCTCTGCTTGACGCAGGGCTTCGCGTAGGGCTGCAAGCCCCTCCTCATAGGCTTTGATGGTTTGCGTCAGCGCCGCAACGCGATCTTTCGCGCCCTCTGCCGCTTGCAAAGCCGCCACCGCCTGCTGCAATTCCGCACTCGCCTGCGCTGCATCTTCGGCCACCCCCGCCGGAGCCGCCGAGGCGGTCAACATCAGAAGCAAGGCAGCTTTGCGGATCATGCCAGCGTCAGATCCCGCTTAGCATCAGATTGCGCCCGGTCATCTCGGGGGGCTGCGGCAGGCCCATCAGCGCCAGAATCGTCGGCGCGAGATCGCCGAGCCGCCCGCCATCGCGCAACACCGCCCCGTCCGGGCCGCCGACCAGCACCACCGGCACCGGATTGACGGTGTGCGAGGTGTGCGGCCCACCTGTCACCGGATCAACCATCATCTCGCAGTTGCCATGATCAGCGGTGACAATCATCGCGCCACCCTTTGCCTCCAGCGCAACCAGAGCGCGGCCAAGGCCAATATCCACCGCCTCACAGGCCTTGATCGCCGCTGTCAGGCTGCCGGTATGGCCGACCATATCCGGGTTAGCGAAGTTGACCACGATCAGATCATAGCCCTTCTCAATCGCCATCACGAGGTTATCCGATACCTCAACCGATGACATTTCCGGCTGCAAATCATAGGTCGCGACCTTCGGCGATTTCGGCATCGCGCGGTCTTCACCTTCAAACGGCACCTCACGCCCGCCGTTCAGAAAGAAGGTGACATGCGGGTATTTCTCGGTTTCCGCGAGGCGAAACTGCGTGCGGCCCTGCTTTGCCACCCATTCACCCAAAGTATTGGAAATGCTGCGCTTGGGGTAAGCCGTGGACATGTATTCACTGTGATCGGTGGAGTATTCCACCATCCCCAACATCGCCGCCCAAGCGGGGCGGTCCCCGGTGGCAAAGCCCGCAAACCCCGGAGCCGCCAGCGCGCCGAGGATTTCGCGTGAGCGATCCGAGCGGAAGTTCAGACAAAACACCCCGTCGCCATCAATCGCGCCTTGGTAATCGCCGATCACCGTCGGCGCGATGAATTCATCCATCTCGCCCTTGGCATAAGACTGCGCCACCGCTTGGCTCGGCGTCTCGGCGTGTTCGCCATGCGCCATCACCATCGCATCATAGGCGCGCTGCACCCGCTCCCAGCGATTGTCGCGGTCCATCGCCCAATAACGCCCGATCACCGTGGCAACCTTCGCGCCGCTCGGCAGTTGCACCATCAGCATGTCGATGAATTCAGCGGCAGAAGACGGCGACACATCGCGGCCATCGGTGATCGCGTGTAGGGCCACCGGAACGCCCAAAGCCGTGATCGTCCGGCAGGCGGCAATCACATGCGTGATATGGCCATGCACGCCGCCATCCGACACCATGCCAATCAGATGCGCGGTGCCGCCGCTCGCCTTCAGCTTGGCGACAAATTCCAACAGCGAGGGGTTGGTGGCAAACGTGCCATCCTCCACCGCCAGATCAATCGCGCCGAGATCCATCGCCACCACCCGCCCAGCGCCAATGTTGGTGTGGCCGACTTCCGAATTGCCCATCTGCCCGGTCGGCAAGCCGACATCCGGGCCATAAGTGATCAGGGTGGAATGCGGGCAGGTTTCCCAAATCCGGTTGAAGTTCGGCACATTGGCCTGCGCAGGCGCGCTGGAGGTCGGATCGGCGTTGATCCCCCAGCCATCCAGAATGCACAGAACAACGGGTTTGCGGGACATAAGGCGACCTTTCCAATGCGTCAGATGCTTCTAGCGCTGGGATGGACGCAGAGCAACGGTTGGGTGGCTAGAGATCGTCAACGACGGGGATTGTCGCACCTTCGCCAAGTCGGGCCTTTCTTGGCGATAACTCGCAAAACTCGGAATCAGTTTCGTAGATATAGCGAATGCCCGCAAGGATCGGGTCACGCCGTGACGGCTGCAAGGCACAGTAAGCTGCGCCAAGCGGTTCCCAGCGAAAATTGATCCAACCTCGACCATCGCCATGCCGCATCGCGTTCAACAGCAAAATCGCGGTGCAACCCGCAAACCCCGGTGCACTTGCGACATGTGCGGTCAGTTCAACCACTTCGGATGGAAACCAGTAGTGGTCTGGCCCCATGATACCGTCATGATCCGCAATCACCTGTCTCAACGCCGCCAGATGCTGTGGCGCATCCCGCCCATGTTCTGCCTGCGCTACGGCGGCCAATTCATCCCGCCGCATCGAGCGTACGATCTGTAGCAAATGCTCTGCAATTTCTGCAGATTCGCGCGTCTGACAATCCTCATCCGTTGGCGAAGTTTCCAACGTGATCAAACCCAGTTCGACCGCCCGCCGCAACCCATTCGCCACCGCCGCCCGCAACGTCGCAGGCCAGTTTCGCAAACGCACGACTGATTCAGCCCAAGCCTCGGTCAACAAGCCCGACACCTGCTGCCGTTGCAAAACATCTGCCAACAGGATCACAACGGCCAAATCAAAGCCCTCGGCTTGAGTGATTGCAATCGTCTCAAGGCCGTCCAGCAAAGGCAAAGTCTCATCGCGCTGAAACCGGAAGCCATCGTCGCGCAGCCGTGCAAATGCCTCACCCGTTTCGCGCAGCGTCAGTCCGGACGCCTCGGCCACCGCCGCCAAATGCTGTGCCAGCAAAGGTTTCACATGATGGATAAGGTCGCTGACCGCCTGCATGGTGCGAAAACTGTCGCTCATCCCCGTCTCCCTCAAGCCCGATGATACGGCCCGCCGCCGAGAATCGTTGCCGCCCGATACAGCTGTTCGGCCAGCATCACCCGAACCAGCATATGCGGCCAGACCATCCGCCCGAAGCTGAGGCTAAACCCTGCCTTTGCGCGCAACGCAGGATCAATCCCATCCGCGCCGCCGATTACAAACGCCACATCCTGCCGCCCGCCATCGCGCCAGCCTGCCAGCAACTCGGCAAATTCCGGCGACGACAAAACCCGCCCGCGTTCATCCAGCGTCGCAATCAGCGCCCCTGCCGGAATAGCGCGCTCCAGCAGAACCGCTTCCGCCGCCATGCCGAGGTTTTTCTTATCCTCAACCTCAAGCTCCGCCACCGGGCCGAGGCTCAAAGCCCGCCCGGTGCGATCCAGCCGCATATAGTAGTCATCGACCAGATCGCGCTCGGGTCCAGCCCGCAGCCGCCCGACCGCGCAGACATGCAGCCGCAAGGTTTACGCCCCGCGATGCGCACTGCCCGGAAGCCACATCTTTTCAAGATCATAGAACTCGCGCACTTCCGGGCGGAAGACGTGGACGATCACATCGCCCGCATCAATCAGCACCCAATCGCCGGTTTCCTTGCCTTCCATCTTCGCCGACAGATGGAACTGCTCTTTCAAGCGATCCGCCAGCTTTTCGGAAATCGACGCCACTTGCCGCGACGAGCGACCCGCGCAGATCACCATGTAGTCAGCCACATCCGAGCGGCCGCGCAGGTCAATCTGCACGATGTCTTCGGCTTTATCGTCATCGACCGAGGCCAGCACGGAAGCCAGCAGATCTTCGGCGGTGTAATCGTCAGAGGCGCGGATGGCGCGCGGGCCAACCGGAAGGCCGGTGGCGGGATCAGAATGCGACAGGACAACGTCCTCCAATTAGCGCGCCGATGCGGCCCCGGCGCAGGCCCCGAAACTGGGATGTGGCTAGCCTATCATTGCAGGGCAACAATCTCAACGGCAGGCGAAGGCGCGCGTCTATCCTGCCAAGCGGCGTTTCACAAGGGCTTGGCTTGGCCTTAGGACAGTAGGGTTGACCAAAAAATAGACGGCAAGCTATGCATTTCACGCATGTCGGCAATACTAATGCATAGCTACACATTCATGCTGCGATGCAGCATATTGTTCGCAGGGAGGAAGCAACGGAGTAAACACCATGAATAAGTACCTTAAACTGCTGCCGCGTCGCAAAACCCGCCATGAGGCAGAACTTGAATATCTGAACGGCGCTGTCAGCATCTACGATCTGGAATGCCGTGAGCGCGAGATCGAACGCGGACGTTTCGCGCAGTTCTGATTTGTCTGACTAAATCCAAAATCTGCATCGGGGGCGAACCCGCCCCCGGATGCCCGAGATGGCCGCTCGACCTCGGCTACACCGCTATATTTGCCGCGACCTCGACCCTTGCTTGCAAGGCGGGAAAGGCGTATGTCTGCCGTATGATCCGATTTTTCGACATCGCTGACCATGACCGCCTGCCGTGGCGGTTTTACGGGGCCACCCGCGCCATTCTAGCGCACGTCTGATCGGTTTTCAGGGCGCCCAGTTATGGGAAAACGCCCCGCCTCACGCCAATCCCCTTTGCAAGCCCCGAGGATGAGCCAGCCATGACCGCTCGCACGCTTTATGACAAAATCTGGGACGATCATGTCGTCCATCAGGCCGATGACGGCACCTGTTTGCTGTATATCGACCGCCATCTGGTGCATGAAGTCACCTCGCCGCAAGCCTTTGAGGGCCTGCGGATGACGGGCCGTAAGGTCCGCGCGCCGGAAAAAACCATCGCCGTGCCCGACCATAACGTGCCGACCACGTTGGACCGCGCCAATGCCGCGACGATGACCGAAGACAGCCGGATTCAGGTGCAGGCTTTGGACCAAAACGCCCGCGATTTCGGCATCCATTACTATCCGGTGTCGGACGTGCGCCAAGGCATCGTGCATATTGTCGGCCCGGAACAGGGTTGGACCCTGCCCGGCATGACCGTGGTCTGTGGCGATTCGCACACCGCCACCCATGGCGCGTTCGGCTCTTTGGCGCATGGCATCGGCACCTCGGAGGTTGAGCATGTGCTGGCGACGCAAACGCTGATCCAGCGCAAGGCCAAGAACTTCAAGGTCGAAATCACCGGTTCCTTGCGCCCCGGCGTCACCGCCAAAGACATCACCATGGCGGTGATTGGGGAAACTGGCACCGCAGGCGGCACCGGCTATGTCATCGAATATTGCGGCCAAGCCATTCGCGAATTGTCCATGGAAGGCCGCATGACGGTCTGCAACATGGCAATCGAAGGCGGCGCGCGCGCCGGTCTGATCGCGCCCGATGAGAAAACCTACGCCTATTGCCTGGGCCGCCCGCAGGCCCCGAAAGGTGCCGCTTGGGAAGCTGCCGTCGCCTATTGGAAGACGCTCTACACCGATGAAGGCGCGCATTTCGACAAGGTTGTGACGATCAAGGCCGAAGATATCGCGCCCTTGGTGACTTGGGGCACCTCGCCTGAAGACGTGCTGCCGATCACCGCTGTGGTGCCATCGCCTTCGGATTTCACCGGCGGAAAAGTTGAAGCCGTGCAGCGTGCGCTGGACTATATGGGCTTGGTTCCGGGCCAAAAACTGTCGGATATCAAGATCGACACCGTGTTCATCGGTTCATGCACCAATGGCCGCATTGAAGATCTGCGGGCGGCGGCGGCGATCCTGAAGGGCAGACGGAAGAAAGACGGCATCCGCGCGATGGTCGTTCCCGGCTCGGGTCTGGTGCGCGCACAGGCGGAAGCCGAGGGCCTCGCGCAGATCTTCATCGACGCAGGCTTTGAATGGCGTCTGGCGGGTTGCTCGATGTGCTTGGCGATGAACCCCGATCAACTGGCCCCGGGCGAGCGTTGTGCTGCGACTTCGAACCGCAATTTTGAGGGCCGTCAGGGTCGCGGCGGCCGCACCCACCTGCTCTCCCCCGGCATGGCCGCCGCCGCCGCAATCACCGGTCACTTGACCGATGTGCGCGAGATGATGGACTAAGCTGCGTGAGCTTCTGCGATTACATAATCTATGCGGATGAAAGTGGATCGCCAGTTTTGGCGGCAGACCGGGAGGATTTCCCGGTCTTTGTCCTCGTGTTCATGGTAGTCAAAAAAGATCATTATATTCAACATCTTGTTCCGGCGGTGCAAAGCCTTAAATTTCGGTACGTCGGCCATGATCAGCTCATCCTTCATGAGCGTGATATTCGCAGACAGTCGGGGCAGTTTGCATTCCTGCAAGTCAATCCGGTCGTCCGGCAAGCGTTCATGGATGATCTAACTGCCATCGTGGAATCATCAGATATCGAGATCATCAGCGCGGTGATTGATAAGGCAAAGCTAGGGCAGAAATACGCGAATCCGTGGAGTCTTTATGATTTAGCCTTAACTTTCTGTATGGAAAAGGCAGGCGCCATTTTGATGAAGAAAGGGCAGGCGGGCTCTAAGGTAAACGTCGTATTTGAAGCGCGTGGAGCAACAGAAGATCGTCATCTAGAACTGGAGTTTCGCAGGATAGCCGACGGAAATCCGAAGATAGGCAAGCCAACACTTGGAGTTTCCAAATACGAATGGTCACCTTTGTTCATAGACAAAAGGGCAAATTCCACTGGACTTCAAATTGCAGACCTAGCCGCACGCCCCTTGGGTCTTAAGCATCTTCGGCCAGATCAGAAAAATCGCGCGGCCGATGTTCTAAGAAGCAAATGCACTTTTCCGGGACCCAAAGTCTTCCCTTAAAAAGCTATGGGCCGCCGAGAAACCCCAGCAGCCCATCGCCGACCGAAAAACTCCAGCCCATTTGTTCGCAATATGCGTACAGGAACTGAAAAAGTCAACCTAACGAGGTCCATCATGGATAAATTCACCACCCTCACCGGCATTGCCGCACCGATGCCCTTGGTCAATATCGACACCGATATGATCATCCCCAAGCAATTCCTGAAAACCATCAAGCGCTCCGGCCTTGGCGTTAATCTGTTTGACGAGATGCGCTATAATCTCGATGGCAGTGAGATCGCCGATTTCGTGCTGAACCAACCGGCTTATCGCAAGGCTGAGATCATCGTGGCGGGCGACAACTTTGGCTGCGGCTCGTCGCGCGAACACGCGCCTTGGGCCTTGCTGGATTTCGGCATCCGCTGCGTGATCAGCACCTCTTTCGCCGACATTTTCTACAACAACTGCTTCAAGAACGGCATCCTGCCAATCGTGATGCCGCAAGAGGTTGTCGACGTTCTGATGGCCGACGCGAAAAAAGGTGCCAACGCCCGCCAGACCGTCGATCTGCTGACGCAAACCGTCACCACCTCGGATGGTCAGGTGTTCGCGTTCGACGTCGACAGCCACCGCAAGCACTGCCTGATCAATGGATTGGACGATATCGGCCTGACTTTGGAAAAAGCGTCGGCCATTGATTCTTTTGAGAAAAAGAACGCCGCCCTGCATCCTTGGGCCTGAAGCGCGACAAACCACTACATCTAGGGCCACCCTATGGGATGGCCTTTTTGTTACCGCCAGTTTGATTCAATCCTGCAACACCTTGAACACGGAATTGCCACAGTGCTTACCGATCATTAACCCAGCTGTTGCCGATCACGGGGAAAGAAGGCAAGAATTGGGCAATATTGGGGCAACCCGCCTTAAAGTGCGGGAAATCTTCGGGACCCTTGCCTGGCAAAACACCAGACAGGACCGATTGAAGGGTGGCAGGGCAGTGGTTTCGCGGCTAACAGGCGCGATCGTTCGCATGATTTTGGTGATGGTGCTGGTCGCCACGCCTTCCGTGCTTTTGGTCGACGTGACAGCAGATGCCAAACAGATGGTCGCCCTTGTGGCGCTGTTCATCGGGCTTTTGACCTTTGTCGAATACAACGCCACCTATCCCAGCCTTGTCGAATTTCGCGATGCTGCCCCGTTCAACCGGGTGCGCTACCTGATGCTGCTGGCCACCGTGGTTTCGCTGTCGATGATCGCGCGCGGGCGGATCATGCCCTCGACCCTGACCGATTTCACCGATGCCGTCGGCACGCTGATCGGGATGTCGATGGACTTTCCCTACAGCCCGGTGCGGCTGGCTACCTTGATGGTCGCCAATGATGCAACCGCTGAACAGATCGCCGCCGTGCGCACTGCCGCCGGGATGGCTTACCTGATCTCATTGATATCTTTATCTATTTTCGTGGTGATCCTGAAGGCGGGTCGCTGGCCGTCGCGCAGCCGCGCCTTCAACGTCTGGGTCAATCTTCCCACCTTTGACCCCACCGCCGGGGCCGATGTGGTCACGCGCCTGACTCGGGACGCGCGCATTAACATTGCGTTAGGGTTTTTGCTGCCATTCTTGACCCCAGCCGTGGTGAAGATTGCGTCGACGGGATTCGAGCCCTTGACGCTGACCTCGCCACAAACCTTGATCTGGACAATGACGGCATGGGCCTTTCTACCCGCCAGCCTGTTCATGCGCGGCATTGCGATGGGTCGCATCGCAGACATGATCACCGAAACCCGCGCGGCGAACAGCCTCGGCGGCGATGGCAAGCGCTATGTGCCTGCCTGATCTGGCTGTGGGCTTGGCCTGCTTTGGCCGACCTGCGCCCCAATCTGCGGATCGCCACCTATAACATCGACTTCTGGGCAAAAGGCCCTGGCCTCGCGCTACAATCGTTACAGCGCGGCGACAATCCGGCACAACTCGCCGCCATTCAGGTGATCGCAAGGCTTGACGCCGATGTGCTGCTGCTGACCGGCATCGACTATGACCTGCACGGCGACACGCTTGCCGCCTTGGAAAAGCGGCTGGCCGACGCAGGCGCACCTTATCCTTACCGCCTGCCGCTGCGCCCGAATACCGGAGTGGCAACGGGCCTTGATCTGGATGGCAACGGCATATTGGGAGAGCCGCGCGACGCGATGGCCTATGGCCGTTGGGCGGGCGAAGGCGGCATGGCGATACTGTCTCGGCTGCCGATTGATGCCGAAAACATCCGTGACTTCAGCAGCTTCCTCTGGGCCGATCTGCCCGGAACCTTGATGCCGCCCGATACGCCCCCCAGCCAATTTCTCTCCACCACCGGCGCCTATGAGGTGCCGATCACCCTGCCCGATGGTAAAACCCTGCGGCTATTGGCCTATTACGCCAGCCCGCCGATCTTCGATGGCGCTGAGGATCGCAATGGTCGCCGCAACCATGACGAGTCCGCGTTTTGGCTGCACTTGCTGGCGGGCGATCTGCCGTTCAAACCGCCCGAGCCGCCGTTTGTGATCTTGGGCCAAAGCAACCTTGACCCCGCCGATGGCGCGGGCCGCAAGCAAGCGATCACGGCACTGCTGCATCATGCAGCACTGCAAGACCCAAGCCCGCGCGGCCAATCCACCCGGCACGATCCCGGCCAAACCGGCGATCCTGCCTTAGACACAGCGCTTTACCCTGTCATCGGCGGCTTGCGGGTGGAAATCATTCTGCCCTCAAAAGACCTGCACGTTCAAGCGGCCGGGGTGGAGTGGCCGCCCGACAGCGACCCTATGGCTGCCACGCTGACAACCGCCTCACGCCATCACCCGCTCTGGGTCGATGTTGCGCCCTAAGCCCGCCCAGCGCAGTTGCGCCGCCGCCACCTCGGCAAGCCCGGTGGTCTGAAACTGCGGCAACACAGCTTGCATCGTCGCCCCATCCAAGCGATGCGGCAGATCGTAAAGATAGCGCATCTCACGCATCTCGCGCGCCAACTCCCAGAACGGGGCGGCTAAGCCCAGCAGCCACCACGGAAATTTCGTGATTCGAAAACTCCGCCCGCTTTGCCTCTGAAAGCTGTCGGCCAACTCCTGCATAGAAAAAGTCAGCCCCGCAAACGGGATATCGGCATAGCGCGGCAAAGAGCTGCGCACCTCAGCCAAAGCCACCGCCGCCCGCGCCATATCCGGCAGATAGGCATAAGCGCGCGGCATATCCGCGCCGCCAAACGCCATGATCTTGCCCTTGGCCAACCCCCGCAACGCCATCCCCATGCCCTGCGTCTTGCCCTGAGCATCCATAAAATCACCGCCGCGCAGCAAGATCACCGGCACGCCAGAGGCACGATAGGCAGCTTCCATTTGCACCCGCACAGCCCCCTTGCGCGTATTGGGCTTTTGCGGCGTCGAGGGGCCCCAAGGCCGTGGCTGGTTGCCGTAATTATACACACTGGCGGGCACGATCAGCGTCGCCCCACTCGCCCGCGCCGCCGCAATCGCCTGCGCGGTGATCGCAGGCACCAGCCGCGGCCAATCGTGATACATTGGCGGGTTCATCGCATTGACGATCACATCCGCGCCCTCAGCCGCCGCCGTCATATCGGTGCCGCGCTGATAAAGCCGCACCTTCCACCCCGCCTGCGCAAACGCCTGCGCCGCATGCGAGCCAAACAGCCCCGACGCCCCTGCCACCAAAACTACTGCCATGTTCAGTCTCCTTATGTTGCAAGATGAAATTAGCAGCCCCCACCCATTCATAACATTGGCATCAATCGCAGATGTGCTATTCATATCTGCATGGATAATCTTGACTGGACCCTCACCCGTTCCTTCCTCGCCGTGGCCGAAACCGGGTCGCTTTCCGCAGCTGCGCGACAGTTGGGCCTGAGCCAACCCACGCTTGGCCGCCATATCGCCGATCTGGAGGCGGCTTTCGGCCTGCCGCTGTTCACCCGCCAACCGCGCGGTCTGGCCCCAACGGCTGAGGCCGCAACCCTGATCCCGCACGCCCGTGCCATGCGTGATGCGGCGGTCAAGCTGGCGCTGGCGGTGGCGGGCCGCGACACCAGCCTGCGCGGCCCAGTCCGCATAACCGCCAGCCGCATCGTCTCACATTACCTACTTCCGCAAATGCTGGCCCAGTTGCGCCACGAAGAACCCGGTATCGAGATTGAACTTTCCCCCAACGACGCCTCGGATAACCTGCTGTTCCGTGAGGCCGATATCGCGCTGCGGATGTATCGCCCGACGCAACCCGATCTGATCACCGCCCATCTCTGCGATATCCCGATGGCGATCTACGCCGCCCACAGCTACCTCGCCCGCCACCCCGATCCGATCACGCCGGACACCATCCTGCACCATGATTTCGTCGGCTTTGACCGATCCGACCTGATGTTGCGGATGATTGCCGCGCAAGGCATTGCAGCCCGGCGTGAAGATTTCCCCACCCGCTGCGATGACCAGATCGTGTATTGGGCGCTGGTCCGTGCGGGCCTTGGTTTGGGCGGGATGCAGACCGTGATCGGCGATGCCGACGCATCGGTCACCCGCGTGGCCGCGTTCCTTCAGCTGTCGCCCCTACCGATCTGGCTGACCGCCCCCGATGCTCTCCGCCATACACCCAAAATTCGACGGGTGTTTGATGCCCTTGCCGCCCATTTCCGGGCGCTGAAGCTTGACCCTGCCCCCCCCATTGGCTAGGCCAGCGCCAACCCTTCAAACCTGGAGCCTATGATGGCAAATCCCTCCCTGCTTATTCTCGCCGGCGACGGCATCGGTCCTGAAGTGATGGACGAGGTGAAAAAACTGATCGGCTGGTTCGATGCCAAAGGCATCGTGACGTTTGATGTCTCCGAAGGCTTGGTCGGCGGCTGTTCCTACGACGCCCACGGCACGCCCCTGACCGACGAGACCATGGCCCGCGCGCAGGAAGCCGATGCGGTTTTGCTGGGTGCCGTTGGCGGCCCGAAATACGACAAACTCGATTTCTCGGTGAAGCCCGAGCGGGGCTTGCTGCGCCTGCGCAAAGAGATGGACCTGTTCTCCAACCTGCGCCCCGCCCAGTGCTTTGACGCCCTCGCCGATTTCTCCAGCCTGAAGCGCGAAGTCGTCGCGGGCCTTGATATCGTCATCGTCCGCGAATTGACCTCGGGTGTCTATTTCGGCGAGCCGCGTGGCATCTTCATGGAAGGCAATGAGCGCGTCGGTATCAACACCCAGCGCTACACCGAATCCGAAATCGCCCGCGTCGCGCGTTCGGCGTTCGAGTTAGCCCGCAAGCGCAGCAACAAGCTGTGCTCGATGGAGAAGGCCAATGTGATGGAGTCCGGCATCCTGTGGCGCGAAGTGGTGCAGGAAATCCACGACAAAGAATATCCCGATGTGGCGCTGACCCATATGTATGCCGACAATGGCGCGATGCAGCTGTGCCGCTGGCCGAAGCAGTTCGACGTCATCGTCACCGACAACCTGTTTGGCGATGTGCTGTCGGATATGGCGGCAATGCTGACCGGATCTTTGGGTATGTTGCCCTCGGCGTCGCTGGGTCTGCCGCAGGCCAATGGCCGCCCGAAGGCGCTTTACGAGCCCGTGCACGGTTCCGCCCCCGACATCACCGGGCAAGGCAAAGCCAATCCGATCGCCTGTATCCTGTCGTTCGCGATGGCATTGCGCTATTCGTTCAGCTTGGGCGAGGAAGCGACGCGGGTGGAAAAAGCCGTTGAGAAAGTTCTCGCCGACGGCGTGCGCACCGCCGATCTGATGGGCCCGGAAGGCGGCTCTCCGGTCAGCACCACGCAAATGGGCGATGCCATCATCGCCGCGATGGAAGCCAGCTTGTAACACTTTGCCGTTGCCCTTGAGCCGAGGCGCTCAAGGGCAACGACTTCTGACGAAAAATCAGCAAGAAACCCCGTGGCTTGCCGCTTGCCCCTTGAACTTTACCCCCCAAGGCCCGACAGCTAGGCATCACCGCACCCCTCCCCGGATACCCGCCATGCCCGTTGCTCAATCGAACCTGCGTGGGGCGCTTTTGGCGCTGGCCGCGTTCGGGATTTACGCCAGCCATGACGTTTTGGTGAAATTCCTCGGGGCCAGCTACAGCCCGTTTCAGCTGATCTTTTTCTCAGGGCTGCTGACCTTCCCGCTGATCACCATCCTGCTGATGAGCGACCGCACCGACGGCAACCTGATCCCGAAACACCCGTATTGGACCGCCCTGCGCACCGCGTCCGCCGTGGTGAACGGCATCACCGGGTTCTACGCATTTTCCGTGCTGCCGCTCGCGCAATGCTACGCGATTTTCTTCGCCATGCCGATTCTGATCACACTTTTGGCGATCCCGATCTTGGGCGAAAAGGTCGGCCTGCATCGCGGCATGGCCATCGTCGTCGGGCTCGCAGGCGTGATGATCGTGCTGCGGCCGGGGCAAGAACCGCTGAGCCTTGGCCATCTCTCGGCCCTCGCCGCCGCTTTGTTGGGGGCGATGACTTCGGTGATCGTGCGCAAGATCGGCCATGACGAACGCTCGGTGGTGCTGATGCTGTATCCGATGGTGGCGAATTTCGGGGTGATGGCGCTGGCGCTGCCATTCGTCTATGTGCCTGTTCCGATTGAACATATGGGCATGATGGGCGCTATGGCCCTGCTCAGTCTGTTCGCGGGCATGCTCACCATCGCCGCCTATCGCCGCGCGCCCGCGATCATCGTGGCCCCGATGCAATACAGCCAGATCATCTGGGCGATCCTCTACGGATTTTTCATCTTCAACGAAAAAGTCGATTTCTGGACCGCCGTCGGCACCGCCGTGATCATCGCCGCCGGAGTCTATATCGTGCTGCGCGAAGACAAACCCTCGGTGTCGAAAAACCGCCCGGTGCTGGAAACCCGCTCGCGCTTTGATTTCGGTGCAATCCCCCGCATCGGCCTCTGGCTGCGCCTGTTCGACCGCCGCCGCTTGCGCAGCAAGACCGAGGGCCTGTCCGGCACCGACGGCGACGCTTAGCCAGAACCGGGCATGAATCCTTACGCCGCCCTCTTGCAAAGCCGCACACAACGGTTTAACCCCGCGCCACGGTCGGAGCGTAGCGCAGTCTGGTAGCGCACCTGCTTCGGGAGCAGGGGGTCGGAGGTTCGAATCCTCTCGCTCCGACCAGTTATCCCGAATTTCCCCAGCGCCGCTCAACGCTCCCTAACGGGCGCTTTTCGCTTGGAAGTCGGGCCACCCACGCACCAGCGAGATGCGCCCGGCAGGGAGCGACGAGCCCTACCGCGTCCGCCACATTTCCAGAATATAGGCCGAGGTCATCAGATCCAGATGCGCGCCGCCGCCATTCTTGGCAACGGTGATTTCATCATCAGAACTCCGCCGATACATCCCCTGCGCCATGTCATAGAAATCGGCCTTGATATCGGCTTCCGTAATTACGCCATGCGCGATTGGCTCCATAATCTCGCCGATATGATGCACCGTGGTGGCACGGGCATCAACGAACACCGAGGCCCGTCGCATCACCTCATCATCGGCCTCGCGCATCGCCGGGGTATAGGCCCCGATCAGGTCGATATGCTGGCCGGGTTGCAGCCATGCGCCCTTCAACAGCGGCTCGCGGCTCATCGTCGCACAACAGATCACATCCGCACCGCGCACCGCCGCTGCCAAATCTGTCACCGCCGTCACCCGCGCATCCGCCGCAGCCATCGCCTCGGCCCCGGCAGGCGAGCGGTTCCAGATGCTGAACTTGGCCTCGGGGAACAGCGCCGAATAGGCATCGACCATCGACTTGGCCACGACACCCGCGCCCACCAGCAGGATACTGCGGCTGTCTTTGCGCGCCAGTTTGCTGGCCGCAAGCAAGCTGTCGCCTGCGGTTTTCCACTTTGTCACCAGATGGAAATCGAGCAAGGCCGTCAACTCACCCGTCACATCATCGAACAGGTTGACGATGCCATTGACCGCAGGCTTGCCCAGACTGGCATTGCCCGGACAGATCGTGCCGACCTTGACCAGTGATCCCAAACCGTCAATCCAAGCCGCACGATCCAGCAGAGTATCCTGCTTGCGATACAGCAGCAGGTCCGCAATTTCGGCGCGCGGCAGGCGATGCCCGGCCTCCAAGGCCGCGATCAGCCCGTGCCAGCTTATGAACGCTTCGGCGTCTTTTCCAACGATATCCATTTACAACCCTGCCTCTTCTTTGCTGAGCAAGCCTTCGGCAACCAAGCGTTGCGCCCAGCCTTGCCAGCTTTCAAACTGATGCGTGCGCCAGCCCCTGCGGGCCGCCGCCGTGATATTCTCGGCCTTATCGTCGGTGAACAACAGCCGATCCGGCGCGATACCACAATCCTGCTCAACCATCTGATAAATCAGCGGATCAGGCTTGATCACCCCCATCACGCCCGAGACATAGCGGCGGTCGAAATCGGTCAGGAAATCCATCTTCGGCAGGGCTTCCTCAAACGAAGACCGCCCGAAATTGGTCAGCGCAAACACCGGCACGCCCTTGGCCCGCAACGCCCGCTGCAAGGCGATACTGCCCTCAATCCGGGGCGAGGCCAGTTCGATCCAGCGATCATACCACATCCGGATTTCGGCGGACCACTCCGGGTGACGCTCTGCCCAGTCATAGATCGTCTCGCGAAACAGCGCGCCCTCATCGACCCGGTCATTCATGCCATGCAGATCAACCGCGTCAAACAACGCGCGACGCCGTGCCTCGCCGATCACCCGATCGTAAAACGCCTCTGGCTGCCAGCGCGTCAGCACATTGCCAATGTCAAAGATCACCGCTAGGGGCTGCAACATCCAGATCCTTCTTTTTCCGCACCGTCTCGCGCCACAGGGTATAAAGCCCAGCACCGCAGATCAACGCAATCCCCGCACAAGCGGTTTGATCCGGGAAAGTGCCAAACACCACCGCGCCCCAGAAAATCGCCATCGGCATGCCGATATATTCAAACGGCGCGATCAAGGCGGCCTCAGAGGTACGATACGCCTGCGACATCATCAAACCGCCGACGCCCACTGCCACCCCCGTCGCCATAAACGCCCACCAGTCGCCAATCGGCGGCGTATGCCAAGGCCGGAACAAGAACTCCCAAGTGCTGCCCGGAGCCTGCGCCAAACCACCATCGCCCGCGACAAAGCCAAAGCACAGGCTGACCACGATGAACCCGCATTGCACGAAGAAATTCAACGTCATGGCGCTTTCCGTCCGCCGCATCCGCCGCGTCATCATATGGCTGGAGGCATAGCAGAACGCCGAGATCAGCACCAAAATCGCGGCCGGTTGAATAACGCCCGCCCCCGGCCGCGTCATCACCACCACGCCCAGCATGCCCACCCCAACCGCCGCCCAGCGCCTGGGACCCACCTGTTCGCGCAAGATCACAGCCGACATCAGCGTCACGAACAACGGTGCCACAAACGCCGTCGCCACCGCATCCGCCAAAGGCATCAGCGACAGCCCGACGAAATAGGTCACATTCGAGCACATCACGATGCAGACCCGGAACAGGTGATCCAACGGCCGCTTGGTCAGCAACTGCCGGAACCCGCCGCCGGAAAACCAGATCACCGCCAGCACAATCGCCATGCCGACAAACGCCCGCAGCAAGATCACCTGATGTAGCGCATAAGTCCCCGACAAGGCCTTGATCGCAAGGTCATTGACCGAAAGCACCACCCCGCCGCCCAGTGCAAACAGGATACCAGTGGCGGGTTTTTTGGAAATGTCTGACATAGTGCAACTCACCGCGTCCAGCGCTGCAAATCTAGCCCAGAGGCGACATCAAAGCTTCGCTTGCCGCACAACCCGCTCTAAAACTTCCAGAAACCGCGAGCGATCCGCCTTCGAAAACGGTCGCCCGCCACCCTGCCGAAACGGGTCCGCCGCGCGCAGATCCTGCATCAGATCCCGCGTCGCCAGCACATTGCCGATATTTGCAGGCGTCAATTCCTCGCCATTATGCTTGACCACGCGGGCCCCAGCCGCCACACATTTCGCGGCCAGCGGAATATCCCCGGTCACCACCACATCGCCCACACCGCAAGCCTCGGCGATCCACTTATCGGCCTCATCCGGGCCAGCGGCGACAAACACGCTTTCCACCAAAGGGTTCGGGCTTGGCCTGATCCCGCCATTAGACACCAGAATCATCCGCATCTGATGCCGCACAGCCACCCGCTCCGCCTCGGCCTTCACCGGACAGGCATCGGCGTCGATAAAAATCCGACCATCCCCATTCAAGCCAGTCATGGGCGCGCGAAAACCTCAACCCAGTAGTATTTCATCGCGTATTTCTGCCCCTTTAGCGGCTGATCATCCGGCTGATGCACCACCGCGATCCCGGTTTCAGTCAAAGCACAATCGAGGATATTCTTGCGATGCCCCGCACTGCCCAACCAGTCCTGCATGATCCCCGCAGCCGAAGATTGCCCCGCGCCGATATTCTCGGCGACCTTGCTAAACCGATACCCCTGCGCCTTGATCCGGCTGGAAAACTTCGCCCCATTCTTGCTGGCATGGCCAAAAAAATTCTGCGTCGCCATAGCTTTAGCGTGGCCCTTCGCCGCAGCCACCAGCTTGGCGTTGACGGTCAAGGCAGAACAGCCAGCCCCGGCGCGCGCCTTATTCACCGCCGCCAACACCTGATCTTCCGCATCCCCCGCCCAAACGGGTGACGCCAATAGTGCCAACAAAACCGAAGCTTTAAGCATTGAGTGCCCCCGCATGAAACGCCACATGTTCCTCCATGAAGGTGCTCACAAAGAAATAGCTGTGGTCATAGCCCTTCTGCATCCGAAAACTGCCGCCCTGCCGCCGCTCAACCATCGCCTCGGCCAAAGCTTCTGGCTTCAGAAGATCAAGAAACTGATCCGAGGTGCCTTGGTCAATCAAAATCGGCCCATCAAAGCCGCGCTTTTTCATCAACAATGTGGCGTCGTGCGCGGCCCAAGTCGCCTCATCCGGCCCCAGATACGCGCCAAACTGCTTGCGGCCCCAGTCGCTTTGCGTCGGATTGCAGATCGGCGCAAAGGCAGAAACGCTGCGGAACCGCCCCGGAAAGCTCATCGCAATCGTCAAAGCGCCATGGCCGCCCATCGAATGGCCGGTGATCGACTGCGCGGCTTCGGCAATCGGAAACGCCTTGAACAATTCGCGCGGCAGTTCTTCCGTCACATAATCCCACATGCGGAAATTCTTCTCCCACGGGCTTTGCGTTGCGTTCACATAGAACCCCGCGCCCTGCCCCAGATCGTAAGCCGCATCATTCGGCACATCTTCGCCGCGCGGGCTGGTATCCGGGAACACCAAAGCAATGCCCACTTCCGCCGCCCAACGCTGCGCCCCCGCCTTCACCATCGCGTTTTCATGCGTGCAGCTTAGCCCCGACAGATACCACAGCACCGGCACCAAGCCTTCTTCGGCCTCGACCGGCAGGAACAACCCGAAGGTCATCTCGGTGCCCGTCACCGCCGAGGCATGGCTGTAAACCCCCTGCACGCCGCCAAACGCCCGGTTTTCAGAAATGGTTTTCATAATGCCCCCTTAAGCCTTTTGGTTTTGCCGTCAGATTTCAGTTCGTCACAAACGCAATCACCGCCGTTACGGTCAGCACCGAGGCGGCGGTCGAGATCAGAATAGCCGTCGACACCCGTTGCGGCGCCACCCCGAAATGCTGCGCCAGAATAAAGACATTCCCCGCCACCGGCAAAGACGCCGCCGCCACCATCACCCCCGCCGCATAGCGCTCCACCGGGAAAATCACCAGTGCCGCCAGCGCCACCGCCGCCGGATGTAGCACCAATTTGGTAAAACTCAGCCAAGCCGCCACCTCCAGCCGTTCCGCCCTGCGCCCGGCAAGGCTGGAGCCAATCGCAAACAACGCGCAAGGTGTCGCCGCAGCCCCCAGCATGGTCATGAATTCATTCACCGGCAGCGGCAGCGCCCAGCCGGTCGCCCCCCAAGCCATCCCGAGCACCACCGAGACGATCATCGGGTTTTTCAGCACGCCCAAGCCCAGCACCCGGAAGATGCCCCACGACATTCGGCCTTCGCGCAACCCCGTCACCACCAGCGTCAAAACTGAGGTGAACATCAGCAGATCGACCGCCAGCACCAGCAAAACCGGCCCCACCGCCGCAGGGCCCAGCAGCAGCGTCAGCATCGGGATGCCAAGAAACCCGACATTGCCGATGATACCCGTATGCGCCTCAAACACCGCAACTTCGGGCTTTGCCCCGCGCAACAGCGCCACCCCGGCGACGATGATCCACACGAGGCCCGAGGCCAGAAAATACGCCCAGACGAACGCCCAAGAGAACACATCACTCAGGTCCAGATTGGCGGCAAAGCCAAACAGCATTGCCGACAGCGCGAAGTAAAACACGAATTTCGTCAGATACGCCGTGGCCTCCGGGCTGAAAAACCGCAGCCGCCCCGCGCCATAGCCAAGGCCAATCACCGCAAAGAACGGCAGAGTTTTCAGCAAGATCGCCAGCATAAAGTCAGACTTTCACGCCACCTTGTCAGACACAAGCCTTCGCAGCCGTCTATGAACAAACTCTTAACGCGAAAACTCAAGCCGTTGATTCAGCGGTCTTATAATTCTGTCCACGCGCGGACCACCCCTCAACCACCGCCGATCAACACCCCCGCCGCGAACACCAAAGCCCCGCCCAGCACCACCTGTAAGGCCGCCCGTAAAAACGGCGTCTCCATAAATTTGTTCTGAATCCAGGCAATCGCCCACAATTCGACAAACACCACCACCATCGCAATCGAGGTCGCAGTCCAGAAATCCGGGATCAAATACGGCAGCGCGTGGCCCAAGCCCCCCAACGCCGTCATCACCCCCGACGCCAAGCCCCGCTTGTAGGGCGAGCCCCGGCCCGACAGCACCCCATCATCATGCGCAGCCTCGGTGAACCCCATCGAGATCCCCGCCCCCACACTCGCGGCCAAGCCGACCAGAAACGTCGTCCAGGTATTCTGGGTGGCAAACGCCGTCGCAAAGATCGGCGCGAGGGTGGACACCGAGCCATCCATCAGCCCGGCCAAGCCAGGCTGCACCCAAGTAAGTATAAACTGCCGCCGCGCCACCTTATCCTCGCCGTCGCGCACTTCCGGCCCCAGCAGATCAGCCTCTAACACCTTGGCGCGTTGCAAATGCCCGGCCTCCGCCGCCGCCAGATCGCCCAGCAGTTTCCGCGTCGCCGCATCTTTGGTCCGCGCCGCCGCCCGCAGGTAAAACTCTGCAGCATCATGTTCCATCACGCGGGCCTCGTCGCGGATGCGGTCCAGCCCAAGATTTTCGGTCAGCCATACCGGCCGGCGCGCATAAAACCCCGCCACATGCTCGCGCCGCAGCAGCGGAATAACCGTGCCAAACCGGCTGACATGCAGATCAATCAGCCGCTGGCGGTGCCCGTCCTCCTCGACCGCCATCTTATCAAACACCGCTGCCGAGGCCGGATATTCTGTCCGCAAGCCGTGGGCATAAGTCCGGTAAATCTGCGCGTCGTCCTCTTCGGACGAAATCGCCAGCGCCAACACCTCTTGTTCGGTCAGATCCGCAAAGCGCCTGCGGTTGGAAATATTGAAACCCATGTCAGACTCATCTCAGCTTAGTTTGGAATGATTCTAAATAGACATATCGTACCGCAAAGGCCAAGCCCAAATCGCAATCTGAACCGTCAAGTTCAGATTGCCCTTGTCAAATTGAACGAATCAGTTCATTTTAACTTTTGAACCGATGAGTTCAGATAAAGGACGCCATTATGAAATACTTCGCCACAGCCCTCTTGCTCACCCTCGCCGCTGCCACCCAAGCCTCGGCCTTCTCGATGAGCGTCAATCTTCCCGACCTGACCTTCCCACCAACCACCACTACCGTCTCGGCGCAAAATGCCGCCCTGCCCGGCAAGTGAGCAACCGCTTGCCCGTCCCCCCGCTGCCGCTATAGACTGCGGCGAGGGGGGACAGCATGGGTGCCAAGCCGCAACTGATCGTTAAGGGTCGCAAGTTCGATCAGGTGCTGGAAGGCGCGCGCATTGTGTTCATGCGTGACGGCTTTGAGCGCGCCTCGGTCGATGACATCGCGCGCGAGGCCGGGGTGTCGAAAGCCACGCTTTACGCCTATTTCCCCGACAAACGCCTGCTTTTCCTGGAGATCGCCAGCACCGAATGTCGCAGGCAAGCCGATGAGGCCGAATCTCATATCGACCCCAATACCCCGATTGCCGACATTCTGCGCATGGCCGCGCAAAAAATCACTGCCTTCATGCTGTCGGATTTCGGCCAACGCATCTACCGCATCGCCGTCGCGGAATCAGAGAATTTCCCTGCCGTAGCACATCAGTTCTACCACTCCGGCCCGAAACTGGTGCAAGATCGCATCGCCGAAATCTTGCGCTGCGCCACCGAACGCGGCGAGTTGATCATTGATGACATCCCCTTCGCCGCCGCGCAATTCGCGCAACTTTGCAAAGTCGATATCCAAGATCGGATGATCTTCACGCCAATGCCTTGCTGCACCGCCGCTGACACCACCCGCGTGATCGAGGGCGCGGTGTCGATGTTCATGGCGCGCTACGGGGTTAAGTCTTAACTGAGCAAAACCCTAGCCGTTCTCGCGCAAAACCCCGCCCGCGAGATACAAAGACCCGCAAATCAGCACCCGCGCGCCCGGCGCAACAGCCGCAATCGCGGCCAGAGCCTGCGCCACCGAATCCGCCACCACAGCCTGCATCCCCACCGACGCCGCCGCATCCCGCGTCACGTCGGCGGGCAGCGTGTTCTTCTCACCGGGGATCGACACCGCATGCAGTCGCGTCACTTGGCCCGCAAAAGGCTGCATATAGCCGCGCACATCCTTGGTGTTCAGCATCCCGCAGATCAGATGCGTCTCACGCACAGGCATCCGCGCCAAAGTCGCCGCCACCGCAGCCCCGCCCGCCGGATTATGCCCACCATCCAGCCACAATTCGACGCCCGGCGCAGAGTCCACCAAAGGCCCCACCCGCAGCCGCTGCATCCGTGCGGGCCAATAGGCTTTCGTCACCGCCGCCTCGCACGCCGCCGCATCTTTCCCCAACGCCCGCAACGCCGCAATCGCAGCCCCGGCGTTCTGGATCTGAAACGGCCCCGGCAGGTTCGGCAACGGCAAGTCCAGCAGCCCGTTTTCATCCTGATAAACCAGCCGCCCGCGTTCTTCCCACGCACTCCACTGTTGGCCAAACGCCAGCACCGGGCAACCCAACCGCGCCGCACGCGCCTCGATCACCGCCATGCCAGCATCCTCTTGCGGGCCAATCACGCAGGGCACGCCGCGCTTCAATATCCCGGCCTTTTCGCCAGCGATCTCGGCCAAAGTATCACCCAGATATTGCTGATGGTCGATCGACACCGGGGTGATCACCGTCAAAACCGGCTTGGCCACCACGTTCGTTGCATCCAGACGCCCGCCCAAACCGACTTCTAGCAGCGTGTAATCGGCCTTAACCCGGCTGAATGCAAGAAACGCCGCACAGGTGGTGATCTCAAAAAACGTGATCTCATCCGGCCCGTTGGCTTGCACACATTCGTCCAGCAACGCCGTCAGCGCGTCTTCAGAAATCAACGCGCCCGCCAACCTGATCCGTTCATGAAACCGCGCCAGATGCGGCGAGGTGTAGGCATGCACCAGCGATCCACCCGCCTCCAGCCCCGCCCGAATCATCGCTTGGGTGCTGCCCTTGCCATTGGTCCCAGCGATGTGAATCACCGGAGGCACCGACCGCTCTGGGTTGCCCAAAGCCGTCAACAACCGCTCCACCCGGTCCATCACAAGGTCGATCACCTTGGGATGCAGCGTCATCATCCGTTCCAGAACTGCGTCAGAATTCACGCTTTGCCCTCGGCCGCCTCAAGAATATCGCCCGGTGGTGGCAAATCACCCTTCACCGCAGGGGATTGGTTCATCAGCATCCGCAGAATCGTTACCAATTCCTCGCGCATAGCCTTCCTGTGGGTCACCCGGTCTAACATACCGTGATCCAACAGATATTCGGCGCGCTGGAATCCCTCAGGCAGCTTTTCACGAATGGTTTGTTCAATCACGCGCGGGCCCGCGAAGCAGATCAGCGCATTGGGTTCAGCAATCTGCACATCGCCCAGCATGGCATAAGACGCTGTCACGCCACCCGTGGTCGGATGCGTCAAAACCACGATATAAGGCAGCCCGGCTTCCTTCAGCATCTGCACCGCCACCGTCGTGCGCGGCATCTGCATCAGAGACAAAATCCCCTCCTGCATCCGCGCGCCGCCCGCAGCTGAGAACAGCACCAGTGGCCGCTTGGTCGCCACCGCCCGCTGCGCCGCTGCGATAATCGCGTTGCCGACATACATCCCCATCGAGCCTGCCATGAAGCTGAAATCCTGCGCCACCGCGATGATCGGCGTGCGGCCGACCTCGCCCTCGGCCACCAGCATCGCCTCACGCTCGCCAGTCACCTTTTGCGCGGCTTTCAACCGATCCGGATATTTCTTCTGATCGCGGAAATGCAGCGGATCGACCACCGGTTCCGGCACCTTAACCTCGACGAACACGCCGACATCAAACAGCCCGATGAACCGATCGCGCGGCGAAATCGCCATATGGTGATCGCACGAGGTGCAAACGTTCAAATTCGCCGCCAGTTCGCGGTGAAACAGCATCGTGCCGCATTCCGGGCATTTCGTCCAAAGATTCTCTGGCACCTCGCGGCGCGAAAACAGCGAGTTGATCTTCGGGCGGACGTAGTTTGAAATCCAGTTCATCGCCTGTCCTGCGGTAACATCGGTCTATCGTCAGATAGTCCGGGGGGGCCGGAAATGCAATCACTGCGCCTGAGCTAGATGCTGGGCTGCCAAAAATGGGTAGTCAACCAAATCCATCACACGCAGCAAAGTTGAGGTCTGCCAACCCGTCAGAAACATCAACATGCCGTCTGCGGAAAAGGTAACATCGCTGGAAAACGGAGCTGGAACAAAAGCAAATGGTTCAAGGTCGCCGCGGCGCAAGAATCCGAATCCCTTGCCATTTACAAAGCAGATGATGCGACCGTCTGGCGACCAGCGCAGTCTCTTGAAGGAAGGATCAGAAAAATGGAATCGGCGGCTCTGCACAACTTTCTGAGTGGCAAGATCATGAATACAAACATCAAATCGCATATTTTTCTCACTTAGATGATACTCCAGCAGGCTCATTGAAGGTGGCCGCGCACCAAATACCAAATCATCCAGCATCACGGCAAATTTCCCCGATGGATCAACTGCAATGTCGTTGCATACCGAAAGTGGCAAGATCTCTGTGCTTTCCAACGTATCAACATCAAGCCTCCACAAAGACTGACCAGGTCTGCTCCGCTCGCTGTCAGCGGGAAGGACCCGCCTGTAGAAAGCACATGCCAGGGCAGGCGCAAACTGCAGTTCGCGGATTTGATGGTCGGGTCGGGGCGGTTTGACGACGGCTTTGCCATCTTTCGGGTCGATCCGCTGCAAAGCCCCATCCCAGCTTGCAAATAACAAGCTTTCGTCCGGCAGGACGATCCCTGCGTCGCCTTCCCCGATGGCAACACTGCGCCACAGGATTTCCCCGGTTTCCGCCAGCAAACCATAGTGCCCACCTGCGGTATCGGTCACAATCAACACATTTTCATCCGCACTCAGCGTCAGCGTGCTGGAATGCGTGATCGGCACCGCCCAATCCTCGACCACACGCGGCGCACGTCCGAATCGGGTAATCAGCCGCGCTTTGCGAACGCTTCGCTGCCCGTTGTAGTATAAAAGCTCGGCATCCTTGGCGAACACCGCGCCGAATCCTGCCTTGGCGTTGCTCGATTTACCCACAGAACCACTCCTTCGAAGCGCATCTTGGAATAGCGACCTGAAAAGCCCGCGCCGCAATATTCCACCGCCCCGTCTCCTTCCTCCCGGCCACGATCCTCAGATAGAATGCTTTCGTTCCGGTGGCCGCAGGCTGCACGACTTAGAGCGTGTTGCGGGCATCCTGAGTCAGGATTTCCATGGGTTCCACGCACCGGGCTGCGGCGGCGCAGTTGCGGGTTTCGGTCAAGTTTGTAAGCGGCATGGTGCTGCTGAAACGGGCGACCGGATCGCTTGCGGCCAAGCCTCAGGGCAACGCCGGCGGCCACGCCGAGCTGGCAGGCGTGGCGGATTGGATCGAACATCGGATCAAGCAAAAGCGCGACCTGACGCTTGATTTGGGGGTCGAGCCGCGCGACGGGCATGGCGTCGGGGGGCATGGCGTCGGGGCCTATCGCGTCTTGATCCGGTGGCACCTGGCGGCCGCGGGCTGACACACAAAAGACCTGCGCGCCATCGCGCAGAAGCGGCCCGATGTCGGACGTGCGCGCCAAGCCTGGATCAGCCGCCGTCAGCCCTTCATGCCTAACCTGTTGACAAGGCTGGCATTCATCAATGAGACACCGCTCAAGACCAACATGGCCAAAACCACCGGATGGTTCCCCTGCGGAGCGCGTCTGGTCGGTCACGTCCGCTTTGGCCACTGGCATACGCAGACCTTCATCGCCGCCTTGCGCCACGACAGGCTGGACCACCTTGGGGTATCGGCGGGCCGATAAACCGCCAGTTCTTCGACCTTTATCTCGAAACCCAATGGGTCGCGACCCTGCACAACGACGATGTCGTGATCGTGGACACTCTCGCCAGCCACCGCAGCCCGAAGGCGGCAACGATCCTGAAACACACCGGCGCGTGGTTGCTGTTCCTGCCGCCCTGCCGCCCCGACCTCAACCCGATCGAGATCGCATGCGCCAAGCTCAAAACTCTGATCCGACAAGCCGCCAGAACCTACGACCAACTCTGGCAAGCCGTCGGACAGGTCTGCGGCCTTTTCAAGAACGAAGCATGCTACACTTTCTTCAAAATCGCAGGAAAGGCTTATCCCCTTTGATCCGGCGGCACATGATGTAGTGCGACGCGGCTTGCCAACTTAAAATGTTCTGGTATTGTTCTACTCATGCCAGCCAGATGGAAAAATGACAAACCTATGT